>JBGTGS010000263.1:0-4724 GCA_041746615.1 Opitutaceae bacterium
ACGCCCGCGCAAAAAAAAACTTCTGGTGTGACGTGGGAGCAGACGCTGCGGAAGATCCGCCCGTGGCTCGTGAGAGCGACCGGATCCTGCTTCTGCTGCGGCGCGAAATTTGACGATGTCGTAGTGGATCTAACTTAACGGAGTTATACTAGCAGCTTGTCGACTTAGCCTAGCAACCTCCGTTGACGGGCGTTGGTGGGGCGTGCGAAGGGATCCACCTTCATGACCAGAAAACCCCGTTAGACGCCGCGCCTCGCGCGACTTTAGCAGCCCGTTGGCCGGCGCCCCCGCTTCCGCGACCGTATCACCGTGGGATCTTACAGGGAACCCCGTGTCTGGACAACCGGACGAACCGGAGCATCGTCTCCATTGCCCATCCATCGTGTCCTCCCTCTTCCAACTCAAGGCCGACTACGCGCCCACCGGCGACCAGCCCCAGGCCATCGCTGCACTGGAGGCCTCGATCCGCGCCGGCCACAAGCACCAGACCCTCCTGGGCGTCACCGGCTCCGGCAAGACCTTCACCATGGCCAACCTGATGGCGCGCCTGGACCGCCCGGCCCTGGTGATCTCCCACAACAAGACCCTCGCGGCCCAGCTTTATTCCGAATTCAAGAATTTCTTCCCGGACAATGCCGTCGAATACTTCGTCAGCTATTACGACTACTACCAACCCGAGGCCTACATCGCGTCCAGCGACACCTACATCGAGAAGGATTCCTCGATCAACGAGGAGATCGAGCGCCTGCGGATCGCCGCCACCAGTTCGCTGGTGTCCCGCCGCGATGTCATTGTGGTCGCGTCGGTCTCGTGCATCTACGGCCTCGGATCCCCGGAGGACTTCATCGACCTGCGCATCCAGCTGCGCCGCGGGGAATCCATCGGCCGCGGCCGTCTGCTTGAGCGGCTGGTGGACAATCTCTATGAGCGCAACGACTACGAGTTGAAGCGCGGTCGCTTCCGGGTGCGCGGCGACGTGGTGGACATCATGCCGGCCTACAGCGAGCAGGCCCTGCGGGTCGAGCTCTGGGGGGACGATGTGGAGGCCATCAGTGAGTTTGATCCACTCACGGGCCGGGTCATCCGGCCGCTTGACCAGTTCGATCTCTATCCGGCGAACCAATACGTGACGACAAAGGGCAAGCTCGACTCGGCGGTCGCCCGCATCAAGGCGGAGCTGGACGAGCGCGTGGCCTGGTTCGAGGCGAAGGGCATGTACCTGGAGGCCCAGCGCATCCGCATGCGCACCAACTACGACCTGGAGATGCTTCAGGAGATGGGTTTCTGCAATGGCATCGAGAATTACTCGCTGCACCTCTCCGGCCGAACGACCGGGGAGCGCCCGACCTGCCTGCTCGATTTCTTCCCCAAGGACTTCCTGCTGTTCATTGATGAGAGCCATGCGACCGTGCCCCAGATTGGCGCGATGTACAACGGCGATCGCGCCCGGAAATCCAACCTCGTCAACTTCGGCTTCCGGCTGCCCTCGGCACTCGACAACCGCCCGCAGAGCTTTGAGGAGTTCACCGCCATCACCGGCCAGACTCTCTACGTCTCGGCCACGCCCGCGCCCTACGAGATGCAAAAATCCTCCGTCGTCGCCGAGCAACTCATCCGGCCCACCGGACTGCTCGATCCGGAGATCGTGGTGCGTCCGACCAAGGGGCAGGTCGAGGACCTGATCGGGGAGATCCGCCTCGCCGTTGATCAGGGCGAACGTGTGCTCGTCACCACCCTGACCAAGCGGCTTTCCGAGGATCTCACGACTTACCTGCGTGAGGCGAAGATCCGGGTGGAGTACCTGCACTCGGACATCGATGCGATCGAGCGTGTGGAGATCCTCCGGAATCTGCGACTCGGCAACTTCGATGCGCTCATCGGCATCAACCTCCTGCGCGAGGGGCTTGACCTCCCCGAGGTGGCCCTGGTGGCGATCCTCGACGCGGACAAGGAAGGTTTTTTGCGCAGCGAAACCAGCCTGGTGCAGACCTCGGGCCGGGCGGCGCGGCACGAGAAGGGGCGCGTGATTTTCTATGCCGACCGGGAAACCAACTCGATCCGCCGGACGATCGATATCGTCAATTACCGGCGCGAGAAACAGATCGCGTACAACCGTGAGCACGGCATCACCCCGCAGAGTGTCCGGCGTTCCGCGCAGGCGAGTCTGCACGTGTACGACGGGACGGGAGTGAAGGAAACCGAGCTGGCGGTGGCCGAGGGCAAGGCTGACGACGTGGCCGAAGTGATCGCCGAGCTGGAGATCGAGATGACCGACGCCTCGGCGAAGCTGGAGTTCGAGCGGGCCGCAGTTCTGCGCGATCAGATCAACGCCCTGCGCAGCGGCGACTACCGCAAGCAGGCCAGGCCCGCGCCCAAGCGCCGCGGAGCCGGACGGCGTTGACGCCGCCTCACAGTGGCGAGTGACATGGGGCATGGGGACAAGGGGCAAGAGGTGTCGGAAATCGTGGGCGTAAAGCCGCTCCTGCGGTTGGCATGCCGTCCACCGGGATCGGGATGTCGTCGTGTAAATTCAGCCGGCGTGCAAAAAGATGCCAGAGGTCGCGCCCTCCGAAGTCCCGCGCGTGCGGGACGAAGGAGGGAAAACTGCTTGCCACACGCGGGCACCCATGGAGACACTGAACCTTCGCATCCTGTTGCGACCCCGACCACCGCCAAACACCCTCGCGAGGCCTGACATGGCCCGCTCTCCTGCATGGACGACAAGCCGACCAACGAAAATCCCGAAAAGGATTTCAATAAACTAGATCTTTCCCAGCTCCAGAGCTTCAGCTTTGGCACCCAGTGGAGCCAGGACAAGCCCGACACGTCGGGCCGTCCGTCCAACCGGGAACCGCGACGAGATGATCGTCCGCGTCGGGATGGCCCCCCCGGTGCCGGTCCGGATCAACGGCGTGACCGCCGCGGCTTTCGCAAGCCGGCCGGAGGCCCGTCCGATGGGCAGGGAGCTCCGGAAGGCGGACAGCGTTTTCGTGAGGGAAGTGAGCATCGCGGCCCCAACCGTGAACCGCGCGGCGATCAACGCGGCCCGCGTCGCGAAGGTTCCGGCGGTTACCGTGATGCCGGCCCACGCGACATGGGTCCGTACATCAGCCCGTTTTACACCGTCACCTTTTATCCCGAGGACACCAGCTTCGCCGCCCTGGCCAAAACCATCCGCGCCTCCGGACGCACCTTTGAGTTGTTTGACATTGCCCGGACCGTCATCGGCAAGATCGACCGCTTCGTGGTGGTTGTGCAGCACAAGACCGATGAGGCCGGCGGCAGCACAGACAAGCCTGCGGGATTCTCGATCTCGGTTCCGGACGGCCTGCCTTTCGAGAATGACGATGCCGCCATCAATCATGTCATGGTGGTGCATCTCGCCCATTTCTTCGACACCAGCGAGGTCGAGGTCGAGGCCCCCAAGGGGAATTATCAGGTGATCAACAAGTGCGGGATCACCGGAGACCTGCTCGGTCCGCCCAATTACCACCGCTACAATCAGATCATCCAACAGCACCACTCCAGCAAGGTTGCTCGCATGTCCTTTGAGGCGTTTCGCTCCCGCATCGAGTCGGTGCGGGATCCCGAGGTGATCAACCAATGGCTGGAGCAAATGAAGAAGGTGACGCGCTATACCTGGAAACACGGCGCCGAGGGCGAGGTGCCCCTCACCTTCGACAACCTGGAAGACTTGCGCATGTATGTGCTCACCCAGGCCCGCGACAAGGTGGTCAAGAACGTCGAGTCCGCCCGCTTCCCCGGGAAACAGCTCGACCTTCTGCCGCAGGGGGAAATCTACCGGGCGATCGAAGGCGCACTTGAACGCCAGCGCCGGTTCCCACTCGACACGGCCAATGCGCTCCGTGGTCGCCTGCGTCGCGAGGGCTTCACCATCTTCAAAAAGGGCTCAAAGGGCGTCAGCTACGTGTGTGCCGTGAAACGCAAGTTCCGCGTCCCCGGGCAGACCTTCGCCGACAGCATCGGCAACCTCATCACCTACATTGAGGAACACCCGATGACCAAGGCCAGCGAGCTGCCCGAGCGCCTCCTCGGTCTCCCGGTGCCTCCCCGGCCTTCCGCCGCCGAGGGATCCTCCGTGTCCCGTCCACCCATGGGTGAAGCGGAGCCCAAGGAGTCCAATGAGCCCAAGCCTGAGGCCGAGGCTGGCGCTGACACCGAAGCCGCACCGTCGCCAGCTCCTGTTGCCAGTTCGGTACCGGGCCCATCCGCCGCACCGTTTCTCACTCCCGAGGAACAACAGAAGCTTACCCGCCTGCAGGGTGACCTGCGCTGGTTGGTCATGGAAGGTTACGTCACCGAATTCATGGACGGCCGCCTCTTTGCCCCGCCACCCATGGTCGAGGCGCGCAAGAAGGAAGTGGAATCCACCGAACACGACCTGGAGAATTTCCCGGAGGCACCTGAGCTGACTACAGCACCCAGGCAGGCGGCTGCCGTGAAACCCGCCCCGGTGGCCGCAGAATCCGCTCCCGCTGAGTCCGCTGAAGAACCGACGGAAGTGCCAGCTGAAGAACCAGCGGCAATTCCTGAAACTCCAGAGACTCCACCGACGGAAGAACCCGCGCCGGTAGAGGCATCTTCGCCTGATGAGCGTAAGCCGGAGCCTCCCGCGGGTTAACCCACCACCAAGGCTGTCGTTCGCGACGGCCTTTTTAGGCGAGGCCCCGTAGGAGCGGCTTTACGCCGCGATGGAGATCTTT
>JBGTGS010000264.1:0-6713 GCA_041746615.1 Opitutaceae bacterium
CATCCCCGCGCTCCCGCAGCGTCCGCCGCAAACCCGTCTCCCGGGCATGCAGCTCCGCCAGGAGTGCCGGCGCCAGCACGTCGCGGCGGTAGGCGCGCACCTTTTCCGCGACCTCCAGCCAGTTGCGGGCATTGGTCCGCATCTTGGATTCCTGGGAGGCGAAGAAGTTGAACACGGGGGTACGGGGTTGGGGGTTCGGTGCGTGGTGCAGGTCAGTTCTTGAGAACCTGGATGAAGGCGTCGGGTGGGATGGAGACCTTGCCGATCTGCTTCATCTTCTTTTTGCCCTCCTTCTGTTTGTCGAGCAACTTGCGCTTGCGGGAAATGTCACCGCCGTAGCACTTCGAAGTCACGTCCTTGCGCATTTCCTTCACGTTGTCGCGTGCGATGATCTTGCCGCCGATGGCGGCCTGGATGGCGACCTTGAACATCTGGGGTGGTATGATTGCGGCGAGCTTCTCGCAAAGCTGGCGCCCCTTCCCCTCGGCCTTGTCACGGTGCACGATGCTGGCAAAGGCATCCACGGGTTCACTGTTGATGAGGATGTCCATCTTCACCAGATCGGAGGGCCGGTACTCGCCGAGTTCGTAGTCCATCGAGCCATAGCCGTGGGTGACGCTTTTGAGCCGGTCGTTGAAATCGACGAGGATTTCATTGAGCGGCATCACGCAGGTGAGCATGACCCGCGTGGTGTCGAGGGTGTCCGTGTGCTCCACCGATCCGCGTTTTTCCATGACCAGCGAAAGGATGTCGCCCATCGCGTCGTTGGGGATGTGGATGGAGGCGCGGATGGTCGGCTCGCTGATGTATTCAATGGTGCCGGGATCCGGCAGGTTGACGGGATTGTCCACCTCCATCTCGTCGCCCCCGTGCACCTTCACCCGGTAGACGACACTCGGATACGTGGAGATGATTTCCACATCATGCTCGCGGCGGATGCGCTCCTGGATGATCTCCATGTGGAGAAGGCCGAGGAAGCCGCAGCGGAAGCCGAAGCCGAGGGCGACGGAGCTTTCCGACTGGTAGAGAAAGGCCGCGTCGTTCAGCCGCAGGCGTCCGAGGGCGGCCTTGAGCTTCTCGTAGTCACTGGATTCGAGCGGATACAGGCCGCAGAATACCATGGGCCGGACCTCCTTGTAGCCGGCGAGCATGTCCGCGGCCGGCTGGCGGGCCAAGGTGATGGTGTCTCCGGTCTTGATCTCCGAGGGATCCTTGATGCTGGAGACCACGTAGCCCACATCCCCGGCGCGCAGGGCGGCAACCTTGAGCATTTTTGGGGTGAAGATGCCGACCTCCTTGATCTCGGTCTTCTGGCCGGTGCTCATGAGCATGATCTGATCACCCGCCTTGAGCGTGCCCGAAAAGACACGCGCGTAGGCAATCACGCCGCGGTAGGAGTCGTAGATTGAGTCGAAGACGAGGGCCCGGGTCTGGGGATAATCAGCGAGCCGCGGCGGCGGGACGCGGCTGACGACGGCTTCGAGGATCTCGGTGATGCCGATGCCGGCCTTGCCGCTGGCGAGGATGGCCTCCTCGGCCGGGATCATCAGGATGTCCTCAAGCTGCTTGAGGCAGAGCTCCAGGTTGGCCGATGGCAGGTCGATCTTGTTGATGACCGGAATGATCTTCAGGTGCTGTCCGGTGGCCAGATGGGCATTGGCCACGGTCTGCGCCTCGACGCCCTGGGCGGCGTCGATCAGGAGCACGGCGCCTTCACAGGCGGCAAGGCTGCGGGAGACTTCGTAGGAGAAGTCCACATGCCCGGGCGTGTCAGCCAGGTTCAACTTGTAGTTCTGCCCGTCCTGGGCCGTGTAGGTCATCGTCACCGGATGACTCTTGATGGTGATGCCCCGCTCCTTCTCCAAATCCATGGAGTCGAGGTGCTGGTCGGTCATCACGCGCTGCTGGACGGTGTTGGTGTACTCAAGCAGGCGATCGGAAAGGGTCGTCTTGCCGTGGTCGACGTGGGCGATGATGCAGAAATTACGGGTGAGCTTGACGTCCATGAAACGGGCGGAGGATTAGGTGAAAGCCGGCGGGGCCGGGATTCAAGCGGCGAGGTCGGAAAATTCGGACAGGCTCTTCACCACCCAGTTCCGGTCGGTGCGGCGCGCGAGGCCGGCGAGCACACCGCCAGGTCCCAGTTCGAGGAAGGAGGTGGCACCGGCCCCGGCGACGCTGCGCATGCAGTCCTCCCAGAGCACGGGCGATACAATCTGGCGGATGAGAGCCTCCTTGATCGCGGATGGAGCACTGACCATCCGTCCCGTGGTGTTGGTGAAAATCGTAAGCCGGGGGGCGTTGAAGGGCACGGTCTCAAGGAAGCTGGCAAAGGCCGCCCGGGCCGGCTCCATCAGGCGACTGTGATAGGCGCCCGCAACGTTGAGGGGCATGATCTTCTTCATGCCGCGTTCCTTGCCGGCGGCGACGGCGGCTTCCACCGCGGCTTTGTCGCCTGAGATGATGATCTGGCCGGGCGCGTTGAAATTGGCCGCATCAATGCCGAATTCACTGCACAGATGGGTGACCGCGTCGCGTTCCTCACCGATGACCGCGGCCATGCCGCCCACGGTCTGCTCGCAGGCCTGCTGCATCAGCCGGCCGCGCTCGGCAACGATGCGAAGTCCGGTGGCAAAATCATAGACCCCGGCGGCGGCCAGCGCGGTCAACTCTCCCAAGCTGAGACCGAGGGCAAATTTGACTTCATCCAGCCCGCCCTGCTCCTGCAAGGCGGCATGGAGGGCCAGCCCATGCACGTAAAGTGCCGGCTGGCAGACCTTCGTCTGGGTAAGCTCTGCTTCGGGCCCTTCAAAGCTGATGGCAGCCAAGTCCCATCCCAGCACGTGGTTGGCCTCGTCGTAGAGCGCCCGCGCAGCCGCTGATTGATCGTGGAGCGATTTGCCCATCCCGACCTTTTGGGCGCCCTGGCCGGCAAAAAGGAGTGCGGTAGCCATAAATGAAACGCCAAGACCTAAGGTCCGGTGTTCCTGAAACCAAGCCCTAAAACCGCTTCAGCTGGGGGAAGTATTTCGCATCGCTCGGCGGCGGCGGACGATATTGCGTCGGCGGCGCGGCCAAGGGCGGTTCCGACTCAATCATCCCCGGTGCGGAGGGATCGGCTCCCGTCTTGGTCGTCGGTCCCGAAACGGTCACGATTGGGGCAGGCGTGGCGTCCGTCGGCGGCCTGGCCGCAACCGCCATGGCTTTAACATACGGATTGGTTGAAGCGGGTTGCGGGGGAGCTGACGCCGGGGCCGCTCCGGCGATATTCCGCCAGATCTCGTCAGCGGGCGCCGCGGGTCCGGAGGTGGGCGAACTCCGGCGGAGGATCGCATGGTCACGCGGTGTCATCCACACGTTGAGAAAGGCCTCCAGCGGATTGGGTGTGGGCGAGGCCGGGCTTCGCGACGACGCTTCGGATTCGGAACGCGCGGCGGCCGGTGGTGATGCCGGGATGGCGGCGTTGGCTGACGGTTGCTCCCCGGGGGTCTGCTCCTGGGCCTGTGCATTTGCAAGCAGGACCGCCCCTCCCGCCACCAGCAAAAATATCAGATGCCTGCGCGCCACGACATGAACCTCACTGCTTGATGAAGATGCCCTTCATGTTCATTTCCAGCGCCTGCGGGTTGGGCGAGAACTTGAGGGCGTCGCCCTTGCTGATCTTGCCGAGTTTAAGCAGCCGGTAGATGTCCTTGTTGAACGAATAGCTGGTGGAATCGACACTTCCTTCGAGGATGCCCTGGATTTTCTCGTTCTGGCCCTCGAGAATGAGATTGCGGACCACACTGTCGGCGTTGAGCACCTCATTGGCGGGGACGCGGCCGTTGCCCTCCATGGTCGGGATGAGCTTCTGGCAGATGAAGCCGCGGAGGGAGCCGGCGATCTGCCGCCGCGCCTGGGCCAGCTGCTCCGGCGGAAAAAACTCGAAGAGCCGGGTCAGGGACTGGCTGACGGTCGCCGCATGCATGGTGGAGAAAACCAGATGACCGGTTTCCGCGGCGGAAATGGCGGTTTCGAAGGTCTCGCGATCACGCATTTCGCCGATGAGAATGATGTCCGGGTTCTGTCGCAGCACGGACTTGATGGCGTGGTCGAAGCTCGGCACATCCAGGCCGATCTCGCGCTGCTGGAAGACGGACTTGTCGTCCTGGAACGTGTACTCAATGGGGTCCTCGATCGTCACGATGTGACGGTCGAGGTTGCGGTTGATCCAGTTGAGCATGGCCGCCATGGTCGAGCTTTTGCCCGAGCCGGTGGCGCCACAGATCAGCAGAATGCCGTCCTTGGCCTGGGCCAGCCGGAGCAGCGGCTCTTCCTGCAGCCCCAGGTCGCTGAACTCGGGCACGCGGCTCTTGATATGACGAAAAACGATGCTGACCAGACCGCGCTGGTGGAAGGCGTTCACGCGGAAGCGACCGATGTTGTCGGCCGCGTAGGCAAAATCGATCTGACCGTCCTCCTCCCAACGCGCTTTGAAAACCTTGGGCACGTGTTCGTCGACAAAGGCCTGTGCTTCCGGGCAGGTGATCGGATCCATGTCCACCGGCTTCAGGCGGCCGGCCATCCGGACGTATCCGGGCTTGTTCGACTTGATGACGATGTCACTCGCCTCGCTTTCAACCGCGAGTTTGAGGAGGTCGTTGAAAATCTCGGTGTGGGCGGACATGATGATGGGTGTTCAGAAAAGGGTTGCTCATTTGTTAAAGTGGGGTGCTTTCCTCGGCAAGGTATCATTTGACGACTTTCATGAAGCAGCGATCGCTCACCGGCACCCTCACCGCCCTCATCACCCCGTTTTCCGACGGCCAGGTCGCCCATGATGATCTGGCCAGACTCGTGGAGTTCCAGATCCGGGGTGGCATCGACGGCCTGGTCCCGGTCGGCACCACCGGCGAATCCCCCACCCTCGGCCATGACGAACAGATCGAGGTGGTCCATGCGGTCATGGCCGCCGCCCGCGGTCGCGTCCCGGTCGTCGCCGGCACCGGTTCGAATGCGACCGGGGAGGCGGTTGATCTCACCCGGCGGGCGCATGACGCCGGGGTCGATGCCATGCTGGTCGTCGCCCCCTACTACAACAAGCCGAGCCAGGAGGGCCTCTTCCGCCACTTCTGCGCGGTGGCCGACGCGACCGACCGGCCCATCATCCTTTACTCAATTCCCGGGCGCTGCGGCATCGAGATCGGCGTGCCCGTGGTCGAGCGGCTCCGCGCCAGGTATCCGCATGTTCGCTACATCAAGGAGTCGGGCGGATCGGTGGACCGCGTGGATCAGCTCAAGCAGGCCCTCGGCCGCGACCTGACCGTGCTCAGCGGCGATGACAGCCTCACCCTGCCCTTCATGGCGGTCGGCGCCGAGGGCGTGATCAGTGTCGCCTCCAATCTGCTGCCCCGGCAGGTCTCCAATCTGGTGAAGCATGCCCTCAACGATGAATTCGCCCGCGCGGCGCGCCTCCATCGCAAACTCTACCCGGTCTTCAAGGCGCTCTTCGTCGAGCCGAATCCCGTGCCGGTCAAGACCGCCCTCATGCAGGTGGGCATCATCCGTTCCGCGGAGGTGCGTCCTCCACTCTGCGACCTCAGCAAGGCCGGCGCAACCGTGCTTGCGGCCGCCCTCGCCGGCTTCCGCCGTTAACCCTTACTCTTGCACCCCATGGCACCCAGCATTGCCCTAGTCGGCGCCCGCGGTCGCATGGGCCACGCCATCATCACGGCCGCCGGTGAGGCCGGTCTCACGGTCGCCGCCGCCCTCGACCAGGGCGATGATCTCAGCGCCGGTCTTCAATCCGGTGACGTCATTGTCGATTTCAGCTTTCACCAGGTCACCGCAACGGTCGTTGATCGTGCCGTGGCCCTGGGCAAGCCGCTGGTCATCGGCACCACCGGACACGCGGCGGAGGAAAAATCCGCCCTGCTCGCCCGCGCCACCGGCATTCCGGTGGTTTGGGCCGGCAATTATTCCGTCGGCGTCAATCTGCTCTTTGCCCTCACCCGACGTGCCGCCGCCATCCTCGGCCGTGACTACGACGCCGAGGTGGTGGAAATGCATCATCGCTTCAAAAAGGATGCCCCCAGCGGCACCGCGGCGCGCCTGTTGGAAATCATTCTGGAGGAGCGGAAGCTCGACGCCGGCGCCCTGCGTCACGGCCGCGAAGGCATCACCGGCGAGCGCACGGACACGGAGGTGGGCATCCACGCGCTGCGCGGGGGCGACGTGGTCGGTGACCACACGGTGATGTTTGCCGCCCTCGGCGAGCGGCTTGAACTCACGCACAAGGCCTCTGATCGCGGCATCTTTGCCCGCGGCGCCCTCCGGGCCGCCCAATGGGTGGCCGGCCAGCCGCCGGGAGCCTACGACATGCAGGATGTCCTGGGCCTGAAATGATCGCCTCCATCCAGGGAGTTCTTGCGGAGGCCAGCCCGTTGCGCGCGGTCATTGAACTCAATGGCTTCGGCTACGAGGTGAACATTCCCGTGACCACCGCCGAAAAATTGCCCGCTCCCGGGGCCACCGTGAAGCTGCATACCTTGGTGATTTATCGCGAGGACGCCCAGACCCTGTATGGCTTCGCCAGTGCGGAGGAACGCGATTTTTTCCGTCTGATGATCGAGCAGGTGACGGGGGTGGGCCCCAAGATGGCACTGGGGATCATGAGCCGGCTTTCCCTGCCCGTGTTGACCGGGGCCATCAGCAGCGGCGACATCGCCCTGCTG
>JBGTGS010000265.1:0-3848 GCA_041746615.1 Opitutaceae bacterium
GTCGTTTTTGAGCATTTTGCCGATTTTTGAAAACCGGCAGAAGTAAGCGTGGCAGATTTCCTGCGGTCCGTCGCGCGCCATAAGCCGGAGGGTCGGCTTGTTCCCGCGGTTGGGGACATGCTCCTCATTGCAGAACGCGCCGGCCCAAGCAATCACTTGGAAGGTGCCGGCTTGGGCCGATCGTTGGTTCGTGTAGGCAAGAAGCCGGCCGCCGAAGAGGTCAAGAAACGGATCCGCCACAACCTTCGGTTCCTGCGGGCGGCGATTTGAAAGCCGGATGATCCGGGCGGTTTGAACGTCGGATGGGCGCTTGCGTTGGATCTTCTTCGGAAGCTTCCATCAAAACTCTTCTTCCTGCGTTTTCTTCCCGCTCTTCTTCGTGGGGGGCGGGGGAGGATGTTCTTCCCCAACGGAGTCTGGGAGCGGCTTGCCGGCGGTGCATTTTGCGTCTGCCGATGAGTTCCCCCGCCGCCCGCAAGTGCTTGTGTTGCAGTGAAAAGTTCCACCCCGATGCCCGCAACCGCAGGCACCAGCAATACTGCGCCAAGGACGCCTGCCGCAAGGCGTCCAAAGCCGCGAGGCAGGCCCGCTGGCTGGCCAAGCCGGAGAACCGGGACTACTTCCGCGGCGGCGCCAACTGCGAGCGGGTCCGGCAGTGGCGCCTGGCCAATCCGGGTTACTCCCGCAGCAAGACGGCTTCCCGCCCGGTTGCGTTACAAGACGACTCAAAGCCACAACCCGTTGAAAACAATCAGCCTATGACGTCTTGCGCAACACCTGCGTTACAAGACGTCTTGCTGCTGCAACCCGCTCTTCTTGTGGGGCTTATCGCGGTTGTAACCGGTCATGAGTTACAAGACGACATCGCCGAGAGCGCCCGGCGGTTCCTCAATCGCGGCCGCGACATCCTGCGCATGGTGCCCGGGAGTCCCGACATCCCGGACCATGAAAACCAAGCCCATCCTGTGCCCCGGGCGCTTGCGCCACGTGCCTCGCCAGTTTAGCTGGATCGACCAACGGCTCGTGCGCGACCGCCACATCCAGGGCCGCTCGCCCGAGGCCCTCGCCCTCTACCTGTTCCTCTGCACCGTGGCCGACGCGCAGGGTGCGAGCTACTACTCCGACTCCGCCGCCGGAAAACTCCTCTCCTTTTCCTCCGCCCGGCTGCGCGGCGCGCGCGCCGAACTGGTGGCCGCCGGACTCATCGCCTACCGCAGTCCGTTCTATCAGGTCCTGAGCCTCGAACCCGGTCCCGCCGCGCCACCGGCCTCCACACCGCCACCCCGCGCCGGCGAAACCCTGTCCGCCGCCGACATCCTGCGCGCCATCATGAAGGAGCAACCCGAATGATCGACTACCAGACGTACTGCCAGATCCGCCTCTTCCACAAGGAACGCGGCCTGACTTTCAATCAAATCGCACACGAACTCGGCATCGACCCCGAAACCGCCGCCAAATACGCCGCCCTGTCCACCTACCCGCGCCGCCGCGCCACCAGGCGCGCCAGCAAGCTCGATCCCTTCAAACCCGCCATCAGCCGTTGGCTCGAACGCCATCCCTACAGCGCCACCCAGATCTATCAGCGCTTGTGCGCCGACGAAGGCTACACCGGCGGCTTCAGCATCGTGAAGGACCACGTGCGCGCCGTGAGGCCCGTGCGCCACCCCGCCTACCTCAGCCTCGCCTTCGCCCCCGGCGAATCCGCCCAGGTCGATTGGGGCAGCGCCGGAGTCATCCGGCTCGGAGCCACCCGCCGCCGGCTCTCCTTCTTCGTCATGGTCCTCAGCCACAGCCGCATGGCCTACGTGGAGTTCACCTGCGGCGAAGCCATGGAACACTTCCTCGCCTGCCATCAGAACGCGTTGGAGTTCTTCGGCGGCACGCCCGCAGCCATCCTCATCGACAACCTCAAGACCGGCGTGCTCAGCCACCGCTTCGGCCGGCAAGCCGTCTTCAACCCCCGCTACCTCGACTTCGCCGCCCACTACGGCTTCGAACCCCGCGCCTGCACCGTGCGCAGGGCCAACGAAAAAGGCCGTGTCGAACACTTCGTCGGCTACGTGAAGAAAAACTTCCTCGCCGGCCTCGACCTGCCCCACAGCCTCGGCGCCATCAACACCGCCGTCCGCCACTGGCTCGGCGCCATCGCCAACGTCCGCGAACACAACGAAACCCGCAAACAGCCCGCCGAACTCTTCGCCACCGCCGAAAAGCCCGCCCTGCGCCCGCTGCCACCCGTGCCCGGCGACATCTCCGTCGCCCGCACTGTTAGAGTGACCAACCGCTGCCGCGTCGTCCTCGACACCAACCGCTACTCCGTCCCCCACCTCTACGCCTCCCAGCAGCTCACCCTCCACGCCTTCCCCGACCGCCTCTGCCTCTATCACGCCCACAACCTCGTCGCCAGCCATCCCCGCAGCTACGAGCGCCACCGCGACTTCGAAGACCCCGACCACGTCAAGGAACTCCTCGACCAGCGACGCCGTGCCCGCGACGCCAAATGGCTGCTCACCTTCCATGCCATCAGCCCGCAAGCCGAGTTCTATCATCAACAACTCAAAACCCGCCACCTCAACGAGCGCGTCCACATCAACAAAATCGTCGCCCTCACCGAAATCCACGGCACCGGAAAAGTCGCCCTCGCCATCGAAGACGCCATCCAAAGCCAGGCCTACTCCAGCCAATACATCGAAAACATCCTCGAACAACGCGCCCGCCACACCCCCGTGCCCGGCCCCCTCCACCTCACCCGCCGCGCCGACCTCCTCGACCTCGAACTCCCCACCGCCGACCTCACCCCGTACGACCCGATCTAACAAACATATCCAACATGCCATCTCCCCGCACCATGAAGACCGATCCCGCCACCCTCGGCACCCAGCTCGACACCCTGCGCCTGCCCTACCTCAAAGAGCACTGCCAGCCGTTTGCGGCCACCGCCGCCAAAAACAGCATCACCCACCTCGACTACCTCGCCCAACTCATCGGAGGCGAAGCCGCCCTGCATGCCGACCGCGCCGTCGCCCGGCGCATCCGGGTCGCCCGCTTCCCCGTCATCAAGACGCTGGACACCTTCCGCTGGGACTGGCCCAAGAAGATCAACCGGCTCCAAATCCAAGACCTCTTCCGCCTCCAGTTTATCAAAGACCATGCCAACGTCATCCTGCTCGGCACCGTCGGCCTCGGCAAAACCCATCTCGCCACCGCGCTCGGCTACGCCGCCTGCCAGCAAGGCATCAGCGTGCTCTTCGCCAACGCCATCGACGTCATCAACACCCTCCACGCCGCCCAGAACAAAGGCACCCTCAAGACCGAGCTGCGCAAATACACCAAGCCCGACCTGCTCATCCTCGACGAAATCGGCTACCTGCCCATCGACCAGCGCGGAGCCGACCTGCTCTTCCAGGTCATCAGCGCCCGCTATGAACGCGGTTCCATCATCCTGACCACCAACAAGGCATTCAAACAGTGGCCCGCCATCTTCAACGGCGACTCGACCATCACCGCCGCCGTTCTCGACCGCCTCCTCCACCACGGCCACACCGTGGTGTTGGAAGGCACCAGCTACCGCATGAAAGACCGGGTGGAAAACTGAAAACCGCCACCGCCCGCACCAGCGAAAACCCACGTTCTAACATCCGATTTTCAAACCGCCCATTTCATCCGACGTTCACGCCGCCGCCCGCAAATCCGATCATTCATCTCAACATTCCATCGCTTGTGTGAATGGAGATGGCGGAAAGAACCGGAATTGAACTAGATCACCCGTTGAACCCGCACCCGAAAAAATCACCGGGACCATTGAAGCTCAAAGGTTAATATGGATTTCCCAGAATTTTTCCGGTTCC
>JBGTGS010000266.1:0-18515 GCA_041746615.1 Opitutaceae bacterium
GCGGTGAGAAAGGCGGCCTTGGCTTCTTCCGGCTCGTCCGCAGCGGCCAGTGCGGCGGCGGCAACGGCAACTTCCGGGGCACTGAGTTCCTGACGGGCCTGCAGGCGTTGGATAAGAGCGGCGAGCGCGGACATGTCCGGACATCGAATCGCAAAAGCCCCGCTTGAGAAAAGCCTAAACTGGACCGCCATCATCTTGTGGCACTGGGTGCCTGCAGGGAAATCTGTCCCATCTTCATGTACAGAGCAGTCCCCGTGAAGCAGCATTGCCTCCTCCTTGCAGATGGTCCCCGAGATTAAAATCCCACCTAGGCCCAGCCCTTCCGGTTAATCGCTTGACGATACCGAGGCCAGGCCTTTACTCGGTCGCCTTTCGCACTTCACAAGGGTCGCGACAAAACCAGCAACCCGTTCCACTTTTCTAACCCTTTTCACCATGGCTAATCCGAAACGCAAGCAGTCCAAACGCCGCAGCGCCAACCGTCGCGCCGCCAACGCTTTCAAGGCTCCGCAGGTCGCGACGGACCCGACCGATGGCAGCGCCTTCCGCCCGCATCGTGTCAACCCGAAGAACGGGATGTACCGCGGCCGCCAAGTGCTCGACGTAAACGTCTGAGCACGGTCGCACGAATAATTGCAACACCATCCGCTGGTGATGGTTACTCAAGCTGGCCCTTCCGGACACATCGCGGTGGACGCGATGGGCGGGGATCTCGGCCCCGCCGAGGTGGTCGAGGCGGTCAAGCTGGCATTCCAAGAATACCCCGAACTCAACCCGGTCACCTTGGTGGGTGATCGTCAGGTGTTGGATCCGCTGGTCAGCAAGGCCGGCCTGAAAGGTCACCCCTCGCTTGAGGTCGTACACGCCTCCGAGGTCATCACCATGGATGACAAGCCCATGCAGGCGCTCCGCCGCAAGAAGGACGCATCCATGATCAGGGCCATCGACCGGGTTAAAAATGGTGAAGCCGGCATCGTGGTCAGCTGCGGCAACACCGGTGTCCTCATGGCAGGTGGCACCATCCGGCTCCGGACCATGGAAGGACTGGACCGTCCTGCGCTTGCCGCCGTGATACCCCGTGATGGAGGTCATTTTGTACTTATCGACGCCGGGGCCAATCCGGAGGCCACGGCCGAGCATCTGGTTCACAACGCCATTTTGGGCTCCCATTATGCCCGGGTCGTGTTCGGAACCGATCGACCCCGCGTCAGTCTGCTCACCATCGGCACCGAGGAAGGCAAGGGCAACGCGTTGACCGCCGAGACGAACGAGTTGCTCAAAAAGATCAGTCACCTCATCCACTACACCGGACCGACGGAGGGCTTCCAGATCTTCACCGATCATTGCGATGTCGCCGTCTGCGACGGCTTCACCGGCAACCTGCTCCTCAAAAGCTGGGAATCCCTCGCCCATTTCTTTTCCGGCATCCTGAAACGTGAACTCAAGGCCAATCCGCTGCGCCTGACCGGTGCCCTGCTGGCCGGCGGGGCGTTCACCGCCCTCAAAAAGCGCATCAACCCCGAGCGCTATGGCGGCGCCCCCCTCCTCGGCCTGCGCGGCAATATCCTCAAGGCCCACGGATCCAGCAACCGCCACGCCATCAAAAGCGCCCTGCATATCGCCAGCAACGTCCTCAAGGCCGACATGAATCATCTGATTGAAGCCGATGTCGCCCTCGCCAACGATGCCATCCGGCCGAAGTCAGTGGACGCCATGCCCGGAATCTAAGCACCTTCCTCATGGGTTCACCCGCCATCGCCATTCTCGGCACCGGATCTTATGTGCCGTCCCGGATCCTTACCAACGAGGAGCTATCCGTCTCTGTCGACACCTCCGATGAATGGATCCTCACCCGCACGGGCATCCGTGAACGTCGCATTGCGGCTGTGGACGAGCAGACTTCGGACATGGCCACCGCCGCCGCCCGCAAGGCCCTGGCCGACGCCAATCTCGCCCCGACGGAAATCGACCTCGTGATCGTCGCCACCATCACGCCCGACATGCCCATGCCAGCCACGGCATGCATCGTGCAGAAAAAACTCGGCGTGCCTGAACATGCCGCCTGCTTCGATCTCAACGCCGCCTGTTCGGGATTCATCTTCGCCCTCGACACCGCCTGGGCCATGCTCGCCTCCGGCCGTTACCGGCATGCCCTGATCATCGGTGCGGAAAAACTTTCCTCGGTCCTGGACTGGTCCGACCGCACCACCTGCGTGTTGTTCGGTGATGCCGCCGGCGCCGTGGTCCTGGGTCCGGCCAGGAGCCCGGGTCCGGGTCTCATCGGGGTCAAGCTCTACACCGCTGGTGGACTTACCGACCTGCTCTGCATCCCCGGGCCCGACCAGCCCGCGTCCGAGGGCGGATCCATCACCACGCAGGCCCGGACCATCCGCATGAAAGGCCGGGAGATCTTTAAGATTGCCGTGCGGGAGATGGAGGACGCCGCCCGGGATATTCTGGAACAACATGGCCTTAAATCGGACCAAATTGGTTGCGTCATCCCCCATCAGGCCAACCTGCGTATCATCGACGCCATCGCCCAGTATCTCGAACTGCCCCTCGATCGCTTTTACATCAACGTGGACCGCTACGGGAACACTTCCGCCGCTTCAATCCCCCTTGCCATCGACGAGGCCCGCCGCGAAGGACGCATCCGCGCGGGAGACACCAGCCTGCTGGTCGCTTTCGGGGCGGGCTTGACGTATGGGAGCGCCTTGGTTCGCTGGTAATAATATCCATGACAATTCCCTCCCTTCGCCCCCTCGGCTTCTTCCTCCTGACCATCCTGGGCCTTTCCCTGTTCGCACCCGACACCCGGGCGGAGTTGGTCTGGCGACCAGGTTCAGGCTGGAGCACGGAAGGCGGCGTCCTGTCCGGTCTGGTTGGCGAAGATGCCGAAACCGCCCTCCACCTCATGAACGTTGCCCGTGAGGCCGAGGAACGGGGTCAGGTCAGAACCGCCCTCCGGAACTACGACCGGGTTTCCAAGCGCTATGTCAATTCCGTGTACGGTCCGGAAGCCCTCTACCGCATGGGTCACCTCTATCTGGGCCGCCAGCAGTACACGAAAGCATTCACCTCCTTTCAAACCATCATCAGCCGCTACCCCAACACGCCTCGCTTCAACGAGGTGGTCGGGGAACAATATCGCATCGCCAGTGCACTGCTCGATGGAGCGCGCAACCGCATCTGGGGCATCATCCCCGGTTTCAAAAGCCGCGAGCGGGCCATCGGCTATTTCGAATTGGTCATCCGCAACGCACCCTACAGCGACTACGCCCCGCTTGCCTTGATGAACATCGCGCGGGCTCATCAGGCGCTCAACAACCAGTACGAAGGCATCGACGCCCTCGACCGCATGATCAACTTTTATCCGGACAGCCTGCTTACCCCCGACGCCTATCTCAAGCTGGCCGAAACCCACGCGTCCCTTGTGGACGGTCCGCATTACGATCAATTGTCAACCCGTGAGGCCGTCACCCACTTCGAGGACTTCATCATCCTCTTTCCAAGTGACACCAATGTCGCTGCGGCCGAGCGCGGTCTCGACGAGATGAAAACGGTCCTCGCCGAGAGCAAGATGCTCATTGGCGATTTCTATTTTTACCGCCGTTCCAACTATCATGCGGCCCGGGTCTTCTACAACGAAGCCATCACCGCCTATCCTGATTCCGCAATAGCCGCCCGCGCCCGGGAGGAAATCGCCAAGGTCGATGCCGCCGAGGCGGACCGCGCCGCGCTCGCCTCCACCGGCGACGCTCAATCCGGCCGCAAGCGCTTCTGGCTCTTTTGAGGCGCGGGCCACCCCGCCTCCATGCGTCTCCCTCTGTCCGTCTTCTGGCTGTTCCCCGTCGTTCTCGTAGTCGCCGGCTGCTCGCACTACCGACTGGGCACCGGCACCGCCACCGGTTTTGCCACGCTCTACGTGGCACCGGTGGAAAACGCCACTTCATTGCCCCAGGCTGTCGCCATGGTAGGCAGCCAGATTCGCGAGGCCCTTCTTCGGGATGGCCGGGTGACCCTGGTGAATTCGCCCGATCAGGCCGATGCCATTCTCGAGCTCACCCTCTCGAATTACTCGCGCGAAGCCGCCACGGTACTGCCCACAGACACCGTGCTGGCCCGTAAATTTGATCTCGATCTGGATGCACTCTGCACTTTGAGGGACAACCGCACGGGCCGGATCCTTTTCGAAAATCGTCCGCTCAAGGCCCGGCGCCAGGCCTTCACCGACAGCGGACAGCTCCAATCGGAATATCAGGCCCTGCCTCTGCTCGCCGCCGCCCTCGCCGATCACATTGCCCACGCTGTCCTCGACGTGTGGTAGGAGCCGCTTTACGCCGCGATCCTCGGCATCCCTGCCACCTGGCGACGACGCCATCGCGGCGTAAAGCCGCTCCTACCCCCACATGAAAGTCCGAAAAATTCGGCGTTCCCTTGTCCGCGTCATCCTGTCCATGCTGCTCTTGTGACGCATCCGCCGATTCTCGCTCCCTCCCTGCTTGCGGGCGACCATGCCCATCTGGCCGCCGGTATCGCCATCGCGGCCGAGCTCGGCCTGGCCTGGGTGCACATCGACATCATGGACGGCCATTTCGTCCCCAACCTCACCTTTGGGCCCCAGACCGTTGCCGCGCTTCGTCCACACTCGGAACTCTTTTTCGACACCCACCTGATGCTGGCCGAGCCGCACCGCTACATTGAGCCTTTCGCCAAGGCCGGTGCCAATCTCATCAGCATCCATATCGAGCCCGTTTACGATCATGCCGCCACCCTCACGCGAATCCGCGCTCTCGGTTGCCAGAACGGCATCGTACTCAATCCCGACACCCCCGCGTCCGCCATTGAACCGTACCTTGATCAGGTGGACCTCGTGCTGGTCATGACTGTCCAGCCCGGCTTCGGCGGCCAACCCTTCCGCACCGACATGCTGCCCAAGCTGGAACAGATCGACCGCTGGCGCCGCGAGCGCGGGCTCAATTTCCGCCTCGAGGTCGATGGTGGTGTCGACTTGGAAACCGGCCTTGCCTGCCGCCGGGCCGGCGCCGACACCTTCGTGGCCGGCACCTCCTTCTTCAAGGCAACCGACCGCGCTGCCTTTGCCCATACCGTCGCGGGGTGGTAGGGCCGGATTGGTGCGCAGAATTCGACGCACCTACCGGCCATTCCCTGCCGGCGCCCGCTTGGTACCGGGTTCGGGTTCCTTAAGTCACAGGGATCCCCGGGCAATTACGGCGGATGTGGTCGAGCACGTCCTGCTTGCCGGGAAGGAAATCACTCAAGCGGACGATTCCTTGGCTCTTGGTCCAAATCCGATGCCATTGATTGATCGGGGCGTAATCGAAGCGGGTAATTTCGTCCCATGCTATGCGACGCGACTGACGCCAGGGTGATCGTACGAGCAATCCGTTTTCCGTCGCTTCAATGCGAACACCAAAGGCTTCGATCAGCATAAATATCGCCGCCCCGTCAAAAAGCGTCAGTGAGAGCACTTTCCACAAAAGCTGCCTGGGGCCCTCGGCAATGGCGATCGTTGTGATCACCACGGCAAAAAGGATGATGAACACCGCAAAAGCACGAAACGACGTTCCATACTGGGCCACCACCCTGCTGGGTATCTTTTGTTCAGTCCTGGTTCCTGCCGAACGACGGAGCCAGAATGTTACGGCCAGCGACACCCCTATCACCATCATATAACGTATATCTTCATCCATGGCATTTATGATAGTTCAATCCCCTTCCCGTGCGATCCGCTCCGCTTCTGCGTACTGGCGCCGGAAGATATCGCCCAACTCGCTCGCGAACCGGACTTCAGCCACCTTGTTGCGCGAGGTCAGCGCCCGGCGAATATCCCCCATGGTCTGGTCGTAATCAACCGCCGCCAAATCTTGAAGCACCGCCAGCGCCCGTGACTTCGCCGGCTCCGGCGCCTCGATGATGGCCCGCCAGGCGCGCGTGAGCTCGCGGTGCGTATCCAGGCACATGACCCGGATGACGAAGGACATTTCCCGAAAAACCCCGCCGGTCCAAGCCGCCCGATAGATGAGTTGCTCCTGCTCCTCATAGGGATGTGCCTCGGGATCGGACCGATGGGCAAGAAACTCATCTGTGTAGAAATCGCGACGCAACGGCAGCCGGCGCAGGGCGAAGCGCTCCGGCCCCTCAGGGGTTCCGGGGCGGAAATTCCACAATTTCTGCCCTTCCATCGACAGCACATACTCGATGAATGCTATGGCCGCCTCGCGGTTGGGCGCACCGCGCATGATGGCTATCGGATCGACCGAGCTCACCGTGCCGCCGCGGGGTGAGGCATAGCCGATGTGCTCCCCACCACTGCGCCGCCGGACCGCCTCCTCCTGCTGGCGACCGTAGAAATCAATGCACAAACCGATGGCGCAGTTGCCTGCGGCCACATCAATGGGCGGCTTCTGCGAGGTATCCGTGAAGTAGCGGGCGTTCGCCCCCGTGAGCTGGATATGCCGAAGGCCGTCCAGCCAGCCTTCACGCACCGCCCGATGTTCGGTTTCAGGGGCCGTGACATCGGCTCCCGCTGCCAGCAGCACGGTCAGACGACGTTGCATCTTCTGCTGAATCATCGTCTCAAACGCCTTCGCGATGGAACCGCTCTTGGTCGGATCCGCCAACGCCACCTCCCCGATCAGCCGGGGATCCTGCATGTCCGACCATTCGTCCGGCGGCCCGTCGATTCCCAGGCGTTCCAGGGAATCCCGGTTGTAGATCATGCCGTAACTGCTGAGCACCGTGCCGATCCAACGACCGTGGGGATCCCAGTATTCCTCGCCGGCGTATTCGCGCGGGATGACCGCGTCGTTGAACCACTCCGGATGGCGGGCGATCACCCCGCTGTCCACGATGCGCCCCGCATCGGCCTGCCGCACGAAGTCGTACGTGCCCCCGCCAAAAAACAGGTCGATGCCACAGCCGACCTCCGAGGCCAGAAAGGCCGCCCGCGCCTCGCGGGCCGTCGCGGAGGCCGCCTCGCCGAGCCGCGGGTTTGCAAAGGAGGTCTGGACTTCGTTGCTCCAGGATCGTCCCAACTGACGGGTCCAGTGATTTTGAAAGGACGCCACATATTCGCCCTCGATGAACCGGGCGATCTCGCTGGTGCCACCGATAACGCGCCAGTCGATCGCGATCCGGCGGCCCGTTTGCGCCTCGTACCACCGCCGGAAGCCGGCGCCGAATTCGTGGCGGATGGCCTCGTTGTGGGGCGTGATGATCACGAGCACCTCATCCGCCTGCTCAACGGCCACCCGGGCGGGCCGGAGGATGAAAGGCAGCGCCACCGTAGCCAGCAGTGCCACCAGGATGATCACCCGCTTGATCATGTCCGGACCCCTGGTGCGCTCATGGCAGTTGTGGCGGCCGGGTTCAGGCCGTCAGGACCACCACGTCCTCGACGGCGACACTCGCATGGAGCTCACCAGCGGCGGACGGGCCGAGGTGCCGGGGGTTCACTTCGTAGATTTTCAATGACGTGGAACCGACGACGAAATCGTACTGCGCCACCTCACCCAGGTAAATGGATTCGCCAATGCGTCCCTGGACGCAGTTTTTAGGGTGCGGGATGTCCCCGAGAGTCCAGCACTCGGGCCGGATCGAGAGGGTCACCTCAACCCCCACAGCCGGCCGGCTCTGCGGATCGCCGAGCACACCCTCGAATTTTCCGATCGCCGTTTCCACGAGGGCCCGGTCGTTATCAAATCCGAGCAGTCTCCCGGGAATAAAATCCGTCTCGCCGATGAAATGGGCAACCGTCCGGCACACCGGACGGCGGTACACCTCGCGGGGCGAACCCACCTGCAGGATGCGGCCGCCATCAAGGATCGCCATGCGGTCCGAAATCGAGAGAGCCTCCTTCTGGTCGTGGGTGACGTACACCGTCGTCAACTTGAACTCCTTGCACACCCGGCGGATCTCTGCGCGCATTTCCAGGCGAAGCTTGGCATCGAGATTGGAGAGTGGCTCGTCGAGCAGCAGGCAGCGCGGGCGAATGACCAAGGCTCGGGCGAGTGCAACGCGCTGCTGCTGCCCGCCGGAAAGCTGGTTGGGGCGGCGCGCGGCATAGTCCCCCATGCGCACCGACTCGAGGGCCTCGGCAACCCGGCGCCGAATCTCACCACGGGGAACCTTTCGCTCCTCCAGGCCGAACGCGACATTCTCCGCCACCGTCATGTGCGGCCAGAGGGCGTAGCTCTGGAACATCATGCCGGTGTTGCGACGGTGAGGAGCGAGTTTCGTGACATTTTCGTCACCAAAGTAAATATCGCCCTCCTCCGGGATGTAAAATCCAGCCAGGCTCCGCAGCAGGGTGGTCTTGCCACAACCGCTGGGACCAAGGAGGAAAAACAGTTCCCCCGGCTCAATGGTCAGGTCGAGATTTTGAAGCGCCACCACGGGCCCGAACCGTTTCGAAAGTTTCTGGATGCGGATCGAAATCATGCGGAGGTTGAGGCCTCGCGAAGCAAGCTTTCCCCCGTGGGTGGAGTCAAAGTAAAATGCCGCGTGCAGCCTTGCGCCCCCGCAACCCTTGCTGCTTCCTGAGGAAATCCGCCATGGCTTCCAACCTCCAGATTCATCCCGCCCACGCCGACCTTGCCTCGATCCTTGTCACCGAGGCCGCCATCAAAAAGCGCATCAAGCGCCTGGGATCAGAAATCGCCGGGATCTACGGCGACGAGGAGATCACGGTCATCTCAATCATCAACGGAGCCATCCTGTTCACCGCCGACCTCCTCCGGGCGATTCCCAACCCCATCCGGCTGGACTGCATCCGCATCTCCAGCTATCGCAACGAAACCACGGCCACCGGCCGGCCTCAACTGGTGCACAGCCTCACCCTCGACATCACCAACCGACATGTGCTGCTGATCGACGACATCCTCGACACGGGCAAGACGATATCGATGGTCCATGGCATGATCGGCAAGCTCAACCCGGCGAGCCTCAAGACCTGCGTGCTGCTCGACAAGAAGGGCCGACGCGAGGTGGAGTTCGAAGCCGACTTCGTGGGCTTTGGCATCCCCGACAAGTTCGTGGTCGGCTACGGTCTCGATTTCGCGGAGCGCTACCGCAACCTGCCCTGCATCGGCGTACTCAAACCCGCCCTGCAGAACCCGCCCGAGTGGGCATGAAAAAAGGCCGCCCGGTGAAGGGCGGCCTTGATGTAAGAGCGGCTTTACGCCGCGATGGCTTGCGTGAGGTGTCCTTCGCGGCATAAAGCCGCTCCTACAAATCGTGCCTCCTGATCAGGAGGCCACACCGGTGTCGGCCGCGGGGGAGGTGCTGTTGGGCTCCTTCTGCTCGAACTCAAGTTTCTCGCCGTTGCAGACCACGAGGACGTTGTCGCCTTCCTTCACGTCGCCGCGAAGCAGGGCCTCGGCCAGCGGATCCTCCAGGTAGTGCTCGACGGCCCGGCGGAGCGGTCGCGCCCCGTACTTCTCGTCGTAGCCCTTTTCGATGAGCAAGGTCTTGGCCTCCGCCGTGAACTCAAGGCTGATCTTCCGCTCGACGAGACGCTTGGCGAACTTGCTGAGCTCGATCTCGACGATCTTGATCAGGTCGTCCTTGGACAACGGGCGGAAGAAGACGATGTCGGAGATGCGGTTGAGGAACTCCGGCTTGAAGATCCGCTTGGCCTCCTCGAGCACCTTCTCGCGCATCTTCTCGTGGTCGGAGAAGCTGCCCGCGGCGGCGGCGAAGCCCATCGAAGTCTGCCGCTGGAGCAGCGAGGCGCCGACGTTCGAGGTCATGATGATGATGGTGTTCCGGAAATCCACGGTGCGGCCGAGCGAATCCGTCAACCGGCCGTCCTCGAGGATCTGCAGGAGGAGCTGGAGCACGTCGGGGTGCGCCTTCTCAACCTCGTCGAATAGGATGACGGCGTAAGGGCGGCGGCGGACCGCCTCGGTGAGCTGGCCGCCCTCCTCGTATCCCACGTAGCCGGGGGGCGAACCGACCAGACGGGACATGGCGAACTTTTCCATGTACTCGCTCATGTCGATCTGGATGAGGGCGTCCTGGTTGCCGAACATCTGGGCGGCAAGCTGCTTGGCGGTCTCGGTCTTGCCGACACCGGTGGGTCCGACAAACATGAATGAACCGATCGGACGGCGCGGATCCTTGAGATCGGCACGCGAGCGACGGAGGGCCCGGGCGATGGCCACGGAGGCCAGCTCCTGGCCGATGACGACCTTCTGGATCTCGCTCTCCAGGCCGAGCAGCTTCTCGCCCTCCTTTTTTTCCATGCGGGAAAGCGGGATGCCGGTCCAGTCAGCCACGACGTGCAGCATGAGATCCTCGTCAATGTCCACCCGCTTCTCATCGCGCGCCTTTTTCCAGGCCTCGGTGATGGTTTCCTGCTTGGAGCGGAGCTGCTTTTCCTGATCGCGGAACTTGGCGGCCTCCTCGAAATGCTGCTTGGCGATCGCCTCCTCCTTCTGCGTGCAGACGCTCTCGATTTCCTTGGTGAGGTCCTCGATGTCAGGCGGGCGGTTGAGCGTTGCGATGCGGGCGCGGGAGCCGGCCTCGTCCATCACGTCGATGGCCTTGTCGGGCAGGAAGCGGCCGGTGATGTAGCGGTCCGAGAGCTTGGCGGCCGCCTCAAGGGCCTTGTCACTGAAGGTCGCCTTGTGGTGATCCTCATACTTGCCGCGAATCCCCTTGAGAATGGTGATGGTGTCCTCGACAGAAGGTGGTTCCACTTTGACCGACTGGAAGCGACGGTCGAGGGCGCTGTCCTTCTCGATGTACTTGCGGTACTCGTTGAGGGTGGTGGCGCCGATACACTGGAGCTCCCCGCGGGACAGCGCGGGCTTGAAGATATTGGAGGCGTCCATCGCCCCCTCAGCGGCGCCGGCGCCCACGATGGTGTGCATCTCGTCGATGAAGATAATGACGTTTTTCGCACGTTTGATCTCGTCCATCACCGCCTTGATGCGCTCCTCAAACTGGCCGCGGTACTTGGTGCCGGCGACCATGAGGGCGAGGTCGAGGGTGATGACCTTCTTGTCGAGGAGGATCTCGGGCACGATGCCATTGGCGATCTCCTGGGCGAGGCCTTCGACGATGGCGGTCTTGCCCACGCCGGCTTCGCCGATAAGCACCGGGTTGTTCTTGGTGCGACGGCAGAGAATCTGGACCACCCGGCGGATCTCGTTCTTGCGGCCGACCACGGGGTCGAGTTCACCCTTGCGGGCGAGCTCGGTCAGGTCGCGGCCAAAGGCCTTCAAGGCCGGCGTCTTGACCTCCTTCTTGTCGTCAGGGCCGCTGCCCCCGCGGGAGGACGGGGCTGCGGCCTCTTCGCCGGGGCCACCCTCGCCGCCGGAGAACTGCGGATCCAGCTCGCGGAGGATTTCATTGCGGGTGCGCTCGATGTCGATATCAAGTGACTTGAGCACGCGGGCGGCGACACCCTCGCCCTCGCGAAGGAGGCCGAGGAGAATGTGTTCGGTGCCGACGTAGGAATGGTTGAGGGCCTTGGCTTCCTTGCCGGCGAGGGCGAGGACCTTCTTGACGCGGGGCGTGTAGGGAATGCTGCCCTGGGTCTTGGTCTCGGTGCCGGTGCCCACCTGCTTCTCGACCGCGGCGCGCACCGTCTCCAGATCCAGCCCCATCTTCTGCAGCACACTCACGGCCACGCCCTGCCCGAGCTTGATCAGGCCGAGGAGAATGTGCTCGGTGCCGACATAGTTGTGATGGAAACGGTCAGCCTCCTTGCGCGCGAGCGCAAGGACCTGCTGGGCCCGGGGGGTGAAATTGTTCATCGGTTCGGACATGGGATGCTTGTGGGTCAGTTGTTCCCGTTCGTGGTGAAATCTGGCGCGGTGAATCCGGCAAACTCGGCGCGGAGACGGGAGGCGCGGAGCATGTCCCGTTCCATCGAATCAATTTCCAGGCGGCCGGTGGCATGCTGGATGTGGCCGGGCTGGGCTTCAATGAAAAGCCGGTCAACCAAGGCGCGGGCGTCCTCCGGGAAGAGCCCCAGGTCGATCCCGAGCCGGAGCAGCGAAAGCAGGTTCATGGCCTCGTTCGAGTTGAGCAGATGGCTGTTCAGGAGGATGCCATAAGCCCGGCCGATCTTGTCAAACAGCTTGGGACCGTCGCTTTCGAGCAGTTTGCCGCGGGCGTTGAGCTCATGTTCGACGATGGACTCAAGCACGCTCTGGAGACGCTTGATGATGTCGGCCTCGGATTCACCGAGGGTGGTCTGATTGGAAATCTGGAAGATGCTGCCGCTGGCGTCAGACCCTTCGCCGAAGAGGCCGCGGACCACCATGCCCAGCTGATTGACGGCGCGGACGACCTTTTCCATCTGATTGGCGATGACCAGGGCGGGCAGGTGCATCATGGCCGAGGCGCGCAGGGCCGTGCCGAGGTTGGTCGGACAGGCGGTGAGGTAGCCGAGCGTTGGCGAGAATGCGTAATCGAGGGAGTCCTCCAGCGAGGTGTCAAAATCGTTGACCGCGTTCCAGGCTTTCCGGAGCTGGAAGCCGGCGCGGAGGACCTGGATGCGCAGATGGTCTTCCTCATTAATCATGACGGAGAGGGTCTGATCGCGGTTGATGACGACCCCGGCGCCGCTCTTGGAGCCGCTGAGCTCACGACTGATGAGGTGGCGCTCGACCAGGATCTGGCGTTCAAGGCGGCCGATCTCGTCGAGCGGCACGTTGAGCGAACGCTTCATCGGCACAATTTTCCCCAAGGCTTCGCGACAGGAGACCAGGACCTCCGCCCGCTCTGTCTGGCCGGCCCATCCGGGAAAGGAGCGACCGGCCAGGTTGCGCGCGAGCCGGACGCGCGTCATGAGGACGATGGCGCACTTGGCCGTCGCGCTGCCCGTGAGTTCGGACGGCGAGGCGATGAGGGACGCGACAGTCATGGGATCAGCGCGCGGCTTTTTCACCGTAGGTTTGTTTGACTTGGTGGATTTCATCGCGGTAGCGGGCGGCTTCCTCGTAGCGTTCGGACTTGATGGCCTCGCTGAGGTCGCTCTCAAGGCGGGAAATGCGATCGTGCAGGGACTGACGTTCGAGGGCGCGCTGCGGAACCTTGCCAATGTGGCGCGTGCCCTTGTGCAGGTTGTCGAGCATCGGATCGACCATGCTCTTGAAGGTTTCGTAACAGCGGGGGCAGCCGAAGCGGCCGTGCTTCTTGAAATCGCCCTGGGTGAATCCGCATTGTTCACAGCGGGTGGCACCGGAGTCGGTCGGCTCGGGATGGAGCGAAGCCTTCAGCAAAAGATCGGCCAGCGAAAAGCCACTGGGGTCCGTCACCCCCTTGGCCTGCGCGCATTCTTCGCACAGGTCCACCTTGTGCACCTTGTTGTTCACGATCTGCGTGAGATGCACGGTGGCGGGCTTGATGCAAAGATCACATTTGAGGGGACTGGCCATGGAATTGAATATAGCACGTCCGGATGAAGTATCGAACGAGCATGAGGGAATTTATATCAGGAAGGTTAAAATAAGCTTGGTATGCAATCAGCATGCCACGGATGAAGGATGTCGCAAGCCCCCGCGTGGGGGGAAATTACCCAGTGGCAGTGCGCCGTAGCGACGCGCACGGCGCACCTGGGTGCGCGTGTTTGGCGCACGATCCAGGGGTCCTCTTGCCGGGATGTTCCCGCAGTCAAAGACGTGTGCCTTCAGTCAATACGCGTCGACGGAAGGCTTCCAGCACCCGCGTGAACACCGGTCCCGGACGTCCGCTGCCGATTTCCCGCCCGTCCAGCTTCACCACCGGGATGACCTCGGCGCCCGTGCCAGTGAGGAAACATTCGTCCGCGTTCCACACGTCGTAACGCGTGAGATCATGCTCTTCAACCGGCACGTCGATTTCGCGTGCAATGTCGAAAATCGAATCTCGCGTGATGCCGCGCAGCGCCCCCTGCTGGGAGGCCGGGGTGTAGAGCCTGCCCTTGTGCACGATGAAGATGTTGTCACCCGTGCACTCAGCCACATAGCCCTGGTCATTGAGCATGATGGCCTCGAGCGCACCGGCCTGGCGGGCTTCCATCTTGGCCATGATATTGTTGAGATAATTGAGGGACTTGATCGCCGGGCTCAGCGCCGCGGGGTTCGAGCGACGGGTCGGCACCGTCACGATATCCAAGCCCTTTTCGTAATACTCCTTCGGATAAAGGGCAATTTTGTCGGCAATGATGAAAATCGAGGGCCGGGGACAGGTCCAGGGTGAGAGACCAAGATCGCCCACCCCGCGTGTCACCACCAGGCGGATGTATCCATCCGTCAGACCGTTGGCGCGGCACGTGGCACAGACCGCCTCACTCAATTCACTGCGACTCAAAGGGAGTTTCAGCAACAGTGCCTTGGCGGAATATTCCAATCGTTCAAGATGCTCCTCCAGCCGGAAGATATTCCCGCTGTAGAGCCGGATACCCTCGAAAATCCCGTCTCCGTAAAGGAGTCCGTGATCAAACACGGAGATCTTGGCTTCCGCCGAATCGACCAGTTTTCCGTCGAGGTATATCTTCATTCGGATCACGTTAAGTTCCGGCTCGCGCGCTTGTCCAGCTTCAGCGGGGTTTTCGCCTTGTATTTGCATCTGGAAAGCGGAGGCTGGGGCCCATCCCCCCATGCAAACATTTCCAAGCCTTCGCACTTCCCCAGGGTTCACGCTCATCGAACTGCTGACCGTCATCGCCATCATCGGCATTCTGGCCGCCATTGTCATTCCCACCGTGGGCCGGGTTCGCGACACCGCGCAACGGACGGTCGATGCCAACAGTCTCCGGGAAATTGCCAAGGCTGCCACCCTTTACGCCACGGATAACGACGAGCGCCTCCCCGGGCTCAATATTTCCCCCACCACCTTTCGGCCGGCAGGGACCAACCCGACCACCACGCCTCATCTTTGGGCCGCCGCCCTCGCCCAGGCCGGCATTCTCGAAGACCCTGCATTCTACAGTTCCAAACTGGATCCACAGCGCCCCCAAACCATGCCGGTATCCATCATCGATCGATCCGGCACCAGCCCCTCCCTCGACACCGGCTTCGCTTCCTTGGTGATGAGCGTAGAGCTTGTCGGGGGATTACGCATGAGCCATCCCGCCACCACCCCCGTCGCCTTCACCCGCGGTTTGCAAAGCGACGGGCGATGGGACGCCGGCAAAGGCGTCTATGGAAGCGAGGGGGGCTACATTGCACTTCTCGGCGGTAGCGTTACCTTCCATCGTAGCCTGGAGGCACCCCAACAGCTCACTGCCTCAAACGGTCGCCCCACCTCCAACCTGCTCCAGGCCCTCCCCCACAATCCCTCCGCCTCAGCCCAAAACCCAAATCCCCGGATCTATGCCGACGAGGATACCGGTGGCATCGGTCGCGAAACGGGTGTAATCTCCATCGCTCCACCGCAGTAAACACATTAATATCCTGCCCACACAGCCCGGCCGTAAAAGCCGGGCTTTTCTATCTCCAATAAGTTCCTCTAGGCTGCACCCATTCCATGTCCGTCGCCAATACCACCTACATCATCGGCCACCGCAATCCCGATGCCGACGCCATTTGTTCGGCCATCGCTTATGCCGCCTTCAAGGAGGCGCGCGGTGAAACCGGCTACGTGGCCGCCCGCTGCGGAAACTCAAACGCCCGCATCGATACGATTCTCGGCCGCTTCCACCTCCCCCTTCCCACGTACGTAAGCGACGTCACACCGCGCGTCCGCGATGTCATGGTCCCGGAAGTTCTCACCGTGCCCGAGACCGCCACGTGTGCCGAAGCGCTGGAACTGATCGACCGGCACGACGTGCGCATCCTCCCCGTGACCGGAACCGGCCAACGCGTCACCGGGTCCATATCCATTTTTCAACTCGGAGGCTTCTTCATCCCCAAGGTCCGTGAACCCCGCGACATGCGCAAGGTCACCACCAGCCTCGCCCACATCGCCCGCGCCCTCAAGGCCCGGGTCGTGCATCTGGACAACGCCGATCGGCCCCAGGATTTCTTCGTGCGCATTGGCGCCATGGATGTACGCTCGTTTGGAAAATTGTCCCAGGACGAAGGCATACCGGCATCCGCATCCATCATCATAGTCGGCGACCGGAGCGACATCCAGCAGCGCTCGATTGAGATCGGCGTGCGCGCCCTCATCATCACCGGCAACCTTCCCGTCGAGGAGGCAATCATCGAGCTTTGCAAGTCCCGCGGGATCTCGCTCATGGTCAGCCCCTACGATTCCGCCACCACCGCCTGGGTCGTCCGCACCGCCACCACCATTGACGGCTTGATCGACCGCAAATTCACCTCCATCGGAGCGGACATGCGCCTGTCCGAACTGCGCAAGAAGATCGCCGTCTCCTCCGCTGCCGCCTACATGGTCCTCGACGACGACGGCCGTCTGCAGGGCATCATCACCAAGACTGATTTGCTGCGCCCGGTGAAGACCCGCCTCGTGCTCGTGGATCACAACGAAATCTCCCAGGCCGTGGCCGGCGCCGGCGAGGTCACCATCACCGAGATCATCGATCATCACCGGCTCGGCTCGCTCAACACCCAGCAGCCCATTCTGTTCATCAACGAGCCGGTCGGCTCGACCTGCACCATCGTGGCCGATCTGTTCAGGCGCGAGGGCCTTCAGCCCACCCCGGGCATCGCCGGCATCATGATGAGCGGCATCATCTCCGACACCCTTCACCTCAACAGCCCGACGACGACGGGCAAGGATGGCTCCTTGCTCACCTGGCTGGCCGGGATCGCCGGCGTGGATTCCCGCGATCTCGCCGATGCCATCTTCAGCTCTGGCTCGGTCATTCTCGCCAGCCCGCCGGAAAAGGTCATCCGATCCGACTTCAAGATCTACGAGGAGGACGCCGTGCGCTTCTCCGTCTCCCAAGTAGAGGAACTCGGCTTCGGCAATTTCTGGCAGCACGCCAAACACATCACCGGAGCTCTCGGAACCCTTTGCACTGAGGAGCGCCTCGCCTTTGCCTGCCTGCTGGTCACCGACATCAACACCCAGAATTCCCTCCTGCTCGTCAAGGGCGACCCCGAGTTCATCGCACGCATCGGCTACCCTCATGTCGAGAAGGACGAGATCTTCGACCTGCCCGGCATCGTCAGCCGAAAGAAACAGCTCATCCCCTATATCGGCACCATCCTCAAGGAGATGCAGGCCGACGGCATGAGCCCCGGTGCCGCGGGCCGTTCGAAATCCCCGTTCGGCCGGTTGGCAGGGTGACCGCCCGGCCAAAGGCGAGGGTTTGTTCCCGCCCACGAATCCGCCGGGCGGAGCAAAACTGTAACTTCGCCTCCAAGACGGCGTCTCTCCTAGCGCGGCCCACCCGTTCTGTCATCGCCTTGCAAAAGGCGTCGTCAGCCCCGCGGCCGGCGCCTCTCATTCCTTATCCCACCTTCGCATGGCTAAATCCGGAAACGTCGGAAAATCCCTGGTCACGATGCTCCTTCTCGGCGTCATCGCCGCAGGTGGCTGGTTCTACTTTAACAAGCAGACCGTCACCCCCCCCGAAATCACCACCATCACCGCCACTCGCGGGGAGGTCGTCCAAGCCGTCACCGCCACCGGCGATCTCCAGGCCGTCACCAGCGTGGATGTCAGTTCCCAGGTTTCCGGTCTGATCGTCGACGTCTTGGTGGACTACAATGACGTGGTCAAGGCCGGCCAGGTCCTCGCCCGCATCGACTCGGCCACCTATGAACAGCGTCTTGCCCAGGCCCGGGCCGACCTCGCCTCCACCCAGGCCAGTAACACCCTCACGCGCCTGAACACTGATCGCATCCGCGATCTTCGCTCCAAGAATATCGTCTCCCAACAGGATCTCGACCAGGCCGAAGCCCAACTCGCCCAATCCGCCGCCTCCCTTCTCACCCGCGAGGCCGCCGTCAATGATGCCACGGTCAACCTTGATCGCTGCACCATCTACGCCCCCATTGACGGCATCGTCATCGACCGTCTCACCGAAAAAGGCAGGACCGTCTCGGCCAGCACCAGTGCACCCACCTTGTTTGTCATCGTGAACGACCTCGCCCGCATGCAGATCAACGCCGCTGTCGCCGAGGCCGACATCGGCAGGGTCGCCGAGGGCCAGTCAGTAAACTTCACGGTCGACGCCCATCCAAACCGCCAGTTCCGCGGCCGCGTCTCCCAAATCCGCAACCTGCCCAAGGTCTCACAGAGCGTAGTCGTTTACGCCACCATCATCGACGTGGACAACAGCGACCTGATGCTGAAGCCCGGCATGACGGCCAATGTCTCCATCATCATCGCCCAGCGCAACAACGCCCTCCTGGTCGGCAATGCAGCCCTTCGCGCCCGCATCCCCGATGAGTTCCGACCACCCGCACCCACCCGCCCGGACAGCGCCCCCGGAGGCTCCGCCCCCGAAGGTGATTCACGCGAACAATTGAGCAAGCTCATGGCCGACGCCGGCTTCACCCCCGGATCGGGCGGCCCGCCTTCCGCCGACGTTATCGCCCGGATGCGCATCCTCGCCGAGGAACGCGGCATCACCCTTCCCG
>JBGTGS010000267.1:0-5110 GCA_041746615.1 Opitutaceae bacterium
GAGACGGTGGCACCGGCGATGAAGCCCGCGACGGGCTTCCTGCAGTTGGCCTTGATCCAGCGGGCGGCCTCGACCTCGGCGTTGCCGCCGATCTCGCCGATCAGAATGATGGCGTGCGTGTCGGGGTCCTCGTTGAAGAGCTTGATGACATCGAGATGGGAGGTGCCGTTGACCGGGTCGCCGCCGATGCCGACGGAGGTGGACTGGCCGATGCCCTTGGAGGTCAGCTGGAAGACGGCCTCGTAGGTGAGGGTGCCGGAGCGCGAGACGACGCCGACGTGACCCTTCTTGTGAATGTAGCCCGGGGCGATGCCGATGCGGCAACCGCCGGAGGAATCCTTGCCGGTGCCGGGAGTGACGAGGCCGGGGCAGTTGGGACCGACCAGGCGGGTCTTTGAACCACTCATGGCGCGCTTCACACGGACCATGTCCTTGATCGGAATGCCCTCGGTGATGCAGACGGCGAGGTCGAGACCGGCGTCAACGCATTCGAGGATGGCATCGCCGGCGAAGGGCGGCGGCACGAAAATGGCGGAGACGGTGGCACCGGTGGCCTTGGCGGCTTCATGGACGGTGTTGAAGATGGGAACCTTTTTGCCGGCGTGCTCGAAGAACTGGCCGCCCTTGCCGGGGGTGACGCCGGCGACCACCTGGGTGCCGTAGTCGAGGGAGAGCTGGGCATGCTTGCCGCCGAAGGCACCGGTGATGCCTTGGATGAGGATCTTGGTTTCGGGAGTGATGAGAATGGACATTTTTGGAAAGTAGCGAGTAGCGGGTAGTGAGTAGTTGAATGAGCGGAGGCGTGAGGTGGGTGGCGGTTTGGGCGGCTTGGGATGCTCGCTACCCGCTACTCACTACTCGCTACTCCGCTTGCGCGTCAGGCGACCAGCTTGACGATCTTCATGGCGGCGTCGGCCATGGTGTCGCCGCTGACGAGGGTGAGGCCGGAATCGGCGAGGGTCTTCTTGCCGGCGGCGACGTTGTTGCCTTCCAGGCGGACCACCAGGGGGAGCTTGAGGCCGACCTCCTTGACGGCGTCGACGATACCCTCGGCGATGACATTGCAGTCCATGATGCCGCCGAAGATGTTAACGAAGATCCCCTTTACGTTGGCGTCACCGAGGATGATCTTGAAGGCGGCGACGACCTTTTCCTTGGAGGCTCCGCCGCCGACGTCGAGGAAGTTGGCCGGGTTGCCACCGAAGTGCTTGATGATGTCCATGGTGGACATGGCGAGACCGGCGCCGTTGACGAGGCAGGCGATGTTTCCGTCGAGGGCGATGTAGGCGAGGTCGAACTTGGAGGCCTCGATCTCCTTGGGATCCTCCTCATTGAGGTCGCGCAGGGCGGTGATCTCGGGGTGCCGGTAGAGGGCGTTGGAGTCGAAGGAGACCTTGGCGTCGAGAGCCAGGACCTCGCCAGTCGGCGTGGTGATGAGGGGGTTGACCTCGATCATGGCGGCGTCGGTTTCCCAGAAAGCCGTATAGAGGTTGCGGATGAGCTTGGCGGCGTTCTTGGCCTCGGCACCGGCGAGGCCGAGCTTGGAGATGAGGTCACGGACCTGAAAGTCGGCGAGGCCGTAGGCCGGGTCGACGAGGACCTTGTGGATTTTCTCCGGACTGTCGTGGGCGACGGTCTCGATCTCGACGCCGCCTTCGGTGGAGGCGACGATCACGGGTCGGGAGGAGGCGCGGTCGAGGAGGATGGCGAGGTAGTACTCCTTCTTGATGTCGCTTGCGACGGTGAAGTAGACGGTCTGGACCTTGCGGCCGGCGGGGCCCGTCTGGATGGTGACGAGGGTGTTGCCGATCATCTTGCCGGCGATCTCTTTCGCTTCGGCCTTGGTCTTGCAGAACTTGACGCCGCCCTTGTAGCCGTTGGTGAAGGTGCCCTTGCCGCGGCCGCCGGCATGGATCTGGGATTTGACCATGGTGGGCCCCTCCGGCAACTGGGCGAGGGCGGAGTCGAACTCCGCGGCGGACTTGGCAGCGGTGCCCTTGGGGACAGGAACGCCGAATTTCTCGAAAAGGGCTTTGGCCTGATACTCGTGGATGTTCATGAAAGTCCCAAGACTTGTCACACCCCGGTGGGGTATGGCACGCCCAAAACGCCCAGAGCCGGAGCAAATATCCGGTCAGGTCACGATTTGCCGCTCTGCTGCAAGTGGGATTGTCACGGCGATGGCGAACCTGAGGAATGCCCGGAGGTCGTCCGCAGGCAGAACCCATCCACGGCACCTGGGTCAGGGGCGGGTCTCGGTATCGCCGGTGGCGAATCGCTTTACGGGAAAGGCTGCGCTGAAGGGAATTTCGCGGTAGAGCTGCTTCGGGCTTGGGAGGGAAGGAGCCCGGAATACCGGCCGGCACCATTGGACGTCATGCCTTGGCACCACGAGTTCGTGGTGAGGACGGCCTTGCGGCGGCGGAGGTGGTGCAGGGGGGAGAAGCATGGAGAAGCGGGCGAATACAGACTGCGAGCGACTTGATTTGTTCGTTAAAAGATCAGGATTTATGCCTTTTTGATAAACTGACCGCGCCGGTTTTAAAAATCAACCGCGGTGGGATGATTTTACGGCAAGTTTACGCAACCAGGGATTGGTGTATCCTTGGGCTGGAGACAATCGGGGGCCGTTTCGGCAGGCGCAGCGTGGGGACACCCTTGTGGAGGGCCGTCGCCATGGCACTGTTTTCGAGCCCGTGGCCGAGGCGCAGGTTCAGACGGTAGTCCCGCTGGGCGGATTCCACGTCATGACCTTCGTGAACGAAGTGTCGGTTTGGCTGATCCAGGGCTTTGGAGTCCGGGTCATGGTTGCAATGGGGTGATTCAACTTTGCAGGGGCCGTGCCAGATACATTGTTACGTCCCAGCGAAGCTTGCCTGCGTATACGGGTTCACCCGGTCTTGTTGGTCCTGCGAACCCCGATATGGTGCACTTGGTGATTGAAGGAGGTTTCCCCGCATTCAAGCTGGACAAGCCTGGTCTGGATTACCCGACCATGGCACGCTCGTTCACTTGAGAAATGCCCCTCCCTGTGAATCACGGTTCTTGGCTCGCATACCCACTCAATCACCTTAACATGTTGAGCTGAAACACCACAAAATGATCATCATGAAACCAATTCCCTTTCTTGCAGCGTTTGCGGTCGCAGTAACGTTTGGCGGCACAGCCGAAGCGGCCAAGCTGAAGGCCCTCATTGTCGACGGTCAGAACAACCATCTGGTCTGGCCCAAGGCCACCATCATGATGAAGCAGTATCTTGAGGAGACCGGGCTCTTCGAGGTCAAAGTCGAGCGCACCCAGTACCTCTGGCGGGCGGAGCGTGAAAAGGACTATCTTCCCCTGGCCCAGGCGGGTGACGGCGAGTTGCTCAAGGAGCCCAAGGCGGATCCTGATTTCAAGCCGCAGTTTGACCAATACGATGTCGTCATCTCCAACTTTGGCTTCAACGCTGCGGATTGGCCGGCGGAAACGCGGGCAGCCTTCGAACGTTATCTGCGCGAGGGCGGTGGGTTCGTTTCCGTGCATGCCGCCGACAATTCGTTCGGTGAGTGGGAGGAGTACAACCGGATGATCGGGCTCGGAGGGTGGGGCGGCCGCAACGACAAATCCGGAGTCTACGTCTACTATAACGAAGCGGGGAAGCTGGTCCGTGACGCCGGCCCCGGCAGGGTCGGCTTTCATGGAGACCACGAACCCTTCCCGGTCACCGTGCGGGTGAAGGACCACCCGATTACGCGGGGCATGCCGGACGTGTGGATGACCGCGAAGGATGAATGCTACGCCCGATTGCGCGGTCCCGCCGAGAACATGATCGTACTCGCCACTGGAAAGGACCTGACGGAAAGAGGAGCCTCGGACCGACACGAACCCGTCCTCATGGTCATCGATTACGGCAAGGGCCGGGTTTTTCACACGACCCTCGGCCACGATGACTATTCCCTTGAGGGGGTCGGTTTCATCGTTTCATTCCTGCGCGGCGTCGAATGGGCCGCCACTGGCAAGGTTACCCAACCCATCCCCGCCGATTTTCCGACCGCCGACAAGTTGAGCGACCGCGCCTTTGTTTTAAAGACCCCCTTGAATCAATAGCCGGCGGATTTTGCCGATTAACTCACATACCCCATGCAGAATACCATCCATCGACTTGGATTATATGCCTCGCTTCTGCTGTTGTTAATACGGCCGGTCCTCTCAGCAGAGAGGGTGGAGCGACCCTTGATTCTGGTGACCCCGGCGGATAGAAGTGCCATTCTCCAAAAGATCGGGAATGAGCCCTGGGCCCGGGAAGCGCATGCCCGTTTCATGGAAGAACTGGGCGAGGTGGTCAGCCGGCATCAGACCGATCCTCAGGAGTTCCTGAAAGGGATGCCTTTTGATTGGAGCACCGGAAAGACCGATGGGATTCCAGGGTTTCTGCCCACCCGCCACATGATCAACGGCGAGTACCGGAATCTCGACAATGCCACCACCGAGGAAATGGCTCCGGCCCGCGCCTTGATGCGCTACCTGCAGTATGGGATTGATTGTGGGATAGCCTATTACCTGACCGGCGAAGAAAAGTACGCTCAGTGCGGAGCCGACATCCTCTATGCGTTTGTGAAAGGGGTGCTCCAGGCGGAGTTGTCGGAATGGCGGGAAAGGGGCGGCTGGCTTTTCCCTGACGACGGTTTCAGGGAGGTCAGGGAAATCGGCTCCAAGGTGCCGTTGGTTTATGATTTCATTGCTCCCTTTGTTCGTAAGGGTGGCACCCCCTATGATTTTGTAAGAAATGAAAAGGTGGCCTTTCCCCTGGAGGAGGCCCAGCAGGTTTTTCGTACCTATGCCCGGATTTCCGTTCATTATGGTCACACCGGTTCAAACCACTCCATTTTGGAAGCGCCCAGTCTGGTTTATAACGCCCTGGCGATGGATGACGACCAGGAGCGAACCGAATGGTTGTCCTATTTTCTGACAGAAAACACGGAGCATCAGGACGCGTTGAACGTAATGGCGGCCACCTATGCTAACCGGGGGGATATCTGGCCTGAAACCTCCCAGTACATCAACAGCGCGGCTTCGATTTTAACGAGGTTAATGGTGATTGTTAACCGCTATGATCCTTCCCTTCGTC
>JBGTGS010000268.1:0-6279 GCA_041746615.1 Opitutaceae bacterium
CGCCGCCCGGCATCCCGGAGTGCTGAAGCGCACTGGAGCCCTCGGGGCACTGGCCGCACGCCGGGGCGGACTGCTGGCCGTGCTGGTCGCCCTGGTCGCCGTGGGTGTTGTGCTCACCCTGGTGTGGGAACCGCTCGGACCGGTGCAGGGCTTCTCACGCAATTTCCTCTTCGTGGCCCTGCTGATCGGCGGGTTGCTCGGACTCTTCTATCTGCTCTCGCTGGTCTATGAACCGGTTCTGCGCTGGGCTCTGGTCCACAAGGGGCTGTTCCTGTGCCTGCCCGCCTTCGTCGTGCTCTTCGGCGCGGTGGTCTGGCTCGGCTTCGAGAAGGTCCTCGGCGTGGTGCCAACCACCGTCGAACGCCTGGGCGGTGACAGCGCATCGGTCCGGCAATCAACGCCGTGGGTATGGGGGACCCATGAATTCCCCGGGCTCGGCCGCGAGTTCATGCCCCCCCTCGATGAAGGCTCATTCCTATGGATGCCGACCACCATGCCGCATGCCTCCCTCGGCGAGGCTCTCGAGGTGGTTCAATATCAGGACCGCGCCATCGCCGCCATCCCCGAGGTCGAGACCGTCGTCGGCAAGATCGGGCGGGCCGAAACCGCCCTGGATCCCGCTCCGGTCTCCATGATCGAGACCATCATCCAGTACAAATCCGAGTACATCACCGACCCCGCCGGCCGGCGGATCAATTTCGCCTTTGACCGTGAGGCGGACGACTATGTTCGCGACGATGACGGCAACCTCGTGCCCGACTCCCGCGGCCGGCCCTACCGGCAGTGGCGCGACCACATCCGCACGCCCGCCGACATCTGGGACGAGATCACCGATGCCGCCCATTTACCCGGGACTACCTCGGCCCCGCGCCTCCAGCCGATCGAAACGCGCCTGGTCATGCTCCAGACCGGCATGCGCGCACCCATGGGCCTCAAGCTGCGCGGCCCCGACCTCGAAACTCTCGACCGCATGGCCGTCCGCATCGAATCCCTTCTGCGCGAGGTGCCGCAGATCGACACCGCCACGGTCAACGCCGACCGGGTCGTGGGAAAACCGTACCTGGAAATTCACATCAACCGCGATGCCAGCGCCCGTCACGGGCTCAACGTGGCCGACGTCCAGCAAACCATCACCACCGCCATCGGCGGCATGCCCGTGACCATGACGGTCGAGGGACGCGAACGCTATCCGGTGCGGGTGCGTTACCCGCGGGAGCGGCGAAACCTCATCGAGGATCTGGAGGCCGTCCTCGTGGACACGGCCTACGGCGCACAGATTCCCCTCAGTGATATCGCAGAGGTGGTGTATGTTCGCGGGCCCCAGATGATCCGCAGCGAGGACACCTTCCCCGTCGCCTATGTAACCTTCGGCGGTACGCAAGGCACGGCCGAGGTCGAGGTGGTCGAGGCCGCCGCCGCCTATCTCCAGGCCAAGATAGACTCCGGTGAGCTCACCGTGCTTCCCGGCGTAAGCTGGCGTTTCGCCGGCAGCTACGAACACCAGCTCCACGCCGCCCGGACCCTGGCCGTCGTGCTGCCCGTCGCGCTGATGCTGATTTTTCTGATTCTGTATTTTCAGTTCAGGTCAGTCTCCACGACGTTGATCGTCTTCAGCAGCATCCTGATCGCTTGGGGCGGCGGCTTCACCATGCTCTATTGGTACGGTCAGGACTGGTTCCTTGATTTCAGCCTTTTCGGGACCAACATGCGCGACCTCTTCCAGTTGCACGCCGTCAACCTCAGCGTGGCCGTGTGGGTCGGGTTCCTCGCCCTCTTCGGCATTGCCGTCGATGACGGGGTCATGATGGCCACACACCTGTCCCGCAGTGTCGAACGCCGGACCACCGACTCCACCAGCCGGATTCGCGAGGCCGTGGTCGCCGGAGCCCTGCTCCGGTTGCGACCCTGCCTGATGACCACGGCGACCACCGTCCTCGCCCTCCTCCCCGTGCTCACCTCTCGCGGCCGCGGCGCCGACTTGATGATCCCGATGGCCCTGCCGAGTGTCGGCGGCATGTTCTTTGTGCTGCTTTCCCTGTTCACGGTGCCCGTGCTCCTGGCCTGGGTGGAGGAGCGCCGTTTGGTCCGATCCACGGAATCGTAACCGTGCAGGCACGGTGTGGCTTGCGCGAATACCCTGTCCCGAGGAAGATGCCCGGCATGATCGATGTCGCCATCTACGATACCAAACCCTACGACCGTCATTACCTCGGGGCTGCAGCGGAAGCGGGTCGCCTTCGCCATCATTTCCACGAGTTCCGCCTGAGCGCGGCCACCGCGCCAAGCGCCCAAGGCGCCCAGGCGGTCTGCGTATTCGTCAATGATGTCCTCGACCGGCCCTGCCTCGAAATCCTGCATCAGACCGGCGTCCGGCTGGTCGCACTCCGCTGTGCGGGATTCAACAACGTCGACCTGGCCGCCGCCAAGGCACTCGGGGTCGCCGTCACCCGCGTGCCCGCCTACTCACCTCACGCTGTCGCCGAACACACGGTGGGGCTCCTCCTCACCCTCAACCGCAAGATCCACCGCGCCTACAACCGCGTGCGCGAACACAACTTCTCCCTCAACGGCCTGATCGGCTTCGACCTGCACGGCCGCACCGTCGGCGTGGTCGGCACCGGCAAGATCGGCCGCCTCGTCGCGGGGATCTTCCGGGGCTTCGGCATGCGGGTCGTCGCCTGCGACCCCTTCCCCGATCCGGAATGGGCCCGGGCCGCCGGCGTCGAGTATCAGGATTTCAACGACGTGCTCGCGGTCAGTGACGTACTCACCCTGCACACCCCCCTGACCCCCGAGACCCATCACCTGCTCAACAAACGAACCATCCCCCTGCTCAAACCCGGAGCGTTCATCGTCAATACCAGCCGGGGCAAGCTCATCGACACCACCGTCCTGCTTCAGCATCTCAAGTCAGGTCGCATCGGCGGGGTCGCCCTCGACGTCTACGAGGAGGAGGAGGGAATTTTCTTCGAGGACCACTCCGCCAGTCTGCTCCAGGATGACGAGCTGAACCTCCTGCTGTCGTCGCCCAACGTCCTCGTGACCGCCCATCAGGCCTTCCTCACCCGGGAGGCCCTCGCCGAGATCTCCCGCGTGACCACGGAAAACCTGCTCCAGGCCGGCTCCGGGGACTATCTGCCGGAAACCCGTCTGGCCTGATCGCCTCCGCTCCCGGGGGTCGCTGCGGCTGGTAATAAATATTTCCAAGGGGCAGCCGCTTCCCCGGCGTATCACCCGGCATGAAACCCTTCCTTTTCATGACCGTCCTCTCTCTCTTCGTCACCGGCATCAGCGCCGCGACCGACCAGCCCGACGCAACCCCGAAGACTTATCCGCTGACGACTTGCGTAGTCTCCGGTGAACCTCTTGGCAGCATGGGTCAGCCGGTCGAGGTGATCCACCAAGAGGAGGGCAAACCCGACCGCCGGGTGCTGCTCTGCTGCCGCGGGTGCATCAGCAGCTTCCGGAGCGAACCCGCCCGCTACCTCGCCAAGCTGGATGCAGCCGAAAAGGCTGCCGACGAGACACCCAAAGAGTAGGCCGGCAGCGGCTTGACCGGGTGGAGTGCACGCGTGGTTTGAGCCGCGCCGCCATCAGTCAAGAGTCTGGGCTTCCCTTGTGCAGATTCCGTTTGCGCCACGCGCAGACGGCGCTCTTGTTTTTGCCGCCAAACACCCATGTCAGCCGAGGAGCATCACAAACATCTGCGGGAGCACTTCGCCCGCATCCGCATCACGAAGTTCTTCCTGCGTTTTGTCCCCCGGAGGGCGGTCTTCCATAAGTATCCGCTGATCGGACGCTTCGCCGACCTGGCCCGCAAGCGCTCCTACCTTTGGTCTTTCAACACCCCCGAGGTCCGCCCCGCCTTCTACATTGGCTCGGTTCTTTCCTTCATGCCCATCATTGGCGTGCAACTGCCCGCCGCCTTTCTGATCGCTCTGCTGCTGCGACTCAATGTGATGGTCATGGGGGGACTGCAATTCGTCACCAACCCCGTCACTGCCGGTGCCATCTATTATGGCACTTATCAACTCGGCAAGGCCGTCATCGACGCCTCGGGCTTCGGCAAGAGCATCGAAGTGGTGGAGCGCGACAGCTTCTATCATGCGCAGGGGGAGCTTCCCCTGTCGGTGGCAGAGGAGCAGCCAACCGCCACCGGTGTGCCCGACCCGGAACCGCCAACCGAGCTCAAGTGGACCCAACGCATGGGTACGGCAATCAATGCTCTGATTCTCGGCGCAGTCCTCGGGGGGGTGTTGTTCGGCGGAATCCTCGATCTGCTCTGGCGATTCGGCGTCTCCCGTGCCGAGATTCACCGCAAGAAAGTCCTCGCCCGCCGGCATCGTTACGGCTCGACGCACCCTCCACCCCCCGCACAGTAACCCCTTATGGCCGGCCGTCTTCGTCCACCCCGTCTGCTTTCTTTCGGCGTTCCCCTGAGCCTGCTGCTCGCAGGATTTTTCGGCTGCGCCGCCAACACCCGCACCCCTCCCGCCGCCGCCACCCCCATCGCGGCCACCACCATCGCCGTGCCGGCTCCGGAGGCTCCGCGCGTTGAACCGGTTTTCCCTGTCATGCTCGGCATCGACGTGCTTGAGGCCCAGGGCTTCGCCCCCATCCGCGGCAAGCGTATCGGCCTGCTCACCCACCGCGCCGGCGTGAACCGGCAGGGCGTCAGCACCATCGACGTGCTGCGTCGCGCCCCCCAAGTTCATCTCGTCGCCCTCTTCGCCCCCGAGCACGGCCTCGATGGTGAGATCAAGGCCGCGGAGAGATTCGGAGACTCTGTCCACCAACCCACCGGTCTGCCGATCCATTCGCTCTACGGGGGCAACAAGCGACCGACGCCGGCCCAGCTCAAGGGACTGGACGCCGTGGTCATCGACCTCCAGGACATCGGGGTTCGTTCCTATACTTTCGTGAGTTGGATGCGCTACACGATCGAGGCGTGCTTCACCCACGGCGTCGAGGTGGTGATCCTCGACCGGCCCAACCCGCTGGGCGGTTTAAAGGTGGATGGCCCCGCGCTCGACCGTGAGCTGATGAGTGACGTCGGCGCGTTTCGCATTCCCTACGTCCACGGCCTGACCATGGCTGAGCTCGCCCGCATGGCCGCCACCGCCCCGGGGGTGCTCAACATTCCCGATTCGGTGCGTGCCACCGGCCGACTCACCATCGTGCCCATGCGCGGGTGGAGCCGCGCCATGCGCTGGCCCGAAACCGGACTGCGCTTCGTGCCCACCTCGCCCATGATCCGTGATTTCGCCGCCGTGGTCGGCTATGCCATGATTGGACTCGGCTGCGAGTACAGCGGCTTCAGGCACGGCATCGGGCCGAATTATCCGTTCCGGGGAATTTCCTTCCGCGGCAAGTCCGCCGACGTCCTCATCCGCGACCTCACCGCCCTCAAGGTTCCCGGCGTAGCATACCGCAAGATCACCGTGCCCGCCGCCAACGGTGGTCAGCCCCTGACCGGCGTCTATGTCGAGGTGACTGACTGGGATGCCTGGAACCCGACAGAGCTGAGCTTTCACCTCATGCGCCTGGCCTGTGCCTACGACCCTCCCAACCCCTTCGCCAAGCTCAACGCCGCCCAGACGCGCAGCTTCAACATCCATGTCGGCTCCAATGAGTGGTGGCAGGCCCTGACCCGCGACGGCGCCCGCGTCAACCTGGATGGCTTCCTCCAGGCTTGGAACGAGCGCACGCAGATCTATCAGCATCAAACCAAGCGGTACTGGCTGTACAACTGAGTTCCTCGAACCGGCCGGGGCTTTCTGCTTGCGGCTCCCGCCCGGGGGAGGCGAAATCCTAGCCCTTCCACCGCCACCCCGGCGGGGTCAGCCCTAGTTCCACCACCGCCATGCCTCGTCCCGTCACCCTCTTCACCGGCCAATGGGCCGACCTCCCCATCGCCAAACTCGCCCCCCTGGCCAAGCAGATGGGCTACGACGGCCTCGAGCTCGCCTGCTGGGGCGACCACTTCGACGTCGATGCCGCCGCCACCAGCAAGAAGTATGTCCACGCACGCTGGGAAATGCTCATGGACCACGGCCTGACCTGCCATGCCATCTCCAGCCACCTCGTCGGCCAGGCGGTCTGTGACAACATCGACGAGCGCCACCAGTCCATTCTGCCCCCCGACGTCTGGGGCGACGGCGAACCCGAAGGCGTGAGAACGCGCGCCGCCGAGGAGATGAAAAGGACCGCTCGAGCCGCCGCCAAGCTCGGCGTCGGGGTCGTCAACGGCTTTACCGGTTCGTCGGTGTGGCACGCGCT
>JBGTGS010000269.1:0-13158 GCA_041746615.1 Opitutaceae bacterium
CCGCGCCTGTTGCACCGCCTGATCATACCAAAGCCGGCGGACTTCACCGGCGAGCAACCGGCGCCGTTCGCGCAGCTCCAATGCCGCCGAGTCCCCGCCGAGCCGGGCATAGGCGCGGGCGAGCTCAACCCGTTCGCGTCGCGGAATCTGCTGCGTTACGCCCACACCCACCGACCACTCGCTGTCCGTCTTGACCGGGACGGAGCCGTGTACTTCGAGTTCGGGATTCGGTCGCAGGCCGGCTTGGATTTCCCGCGCCCGCGCCAGTTCGGGAGTCAGGGCCAAGGCGGCGACGGTGGGATCATTCGTCCAGGCGGTGCGAATGGCATCGTCGAGCGAAAGCGGGGACGTTTGAGCGGCGGCGAGGGTTGCCCCGCAAAGAAAGAGGGAAAGTCGGTGGAACATGATGCAGGCGTTGAATAAAACTGTTCTCCTTGTCGGAGACGTGTGAACAGCCGCCCCAGGCGGCCAGGTGTGCGCAAGCGCACGGACACCTTCCGCGCAGGGAAGGTACGTGGTATCAGCTCAAGGCCGGAGGTGCCGCCACATCGGGCGCACACCGCCGCACAAAAATCCAGACGGAATCGAAATCCCACGTTCGTCGCTTGGGTCCGCCCCGGATGCGGGCATCGACCATGCGCGGGTTGAAGGCGGGAGCCCAGATGCCCCCAAGCGCCAGCGTGGAGAGCTCGGGTTGGAGGCAAGGAAGAATCCGGGCGTCTTTTGAGAGATCCCGCGCCCACACCGGCTTGTGATCATCGCCGCAGAGCGGTGTATGCTCATGAGAACCGGACTGATTCGTCTCATGATGCCGGTGGTGGGGATGATGATGGTGATCAAACATCCAGCCCGCCGCCTCCAGATCCTCGTGCCACGCGCCCCAGCACCAGGCCAGGGCAAGAGTAAGCGCAAGAATGACGCGGCGTCGAAGCATCGTCCATGGTGGTAGAACCCACAAAATGAGGGAGCAAGGTCTATCTGCTCAGCATTCGCCGGATGTCTGCGGTTTCAGGTTTCGTACCTTCGATCCGTTTTAACCGCAGAGAACGCATAGAGTGCAAATCACCCGAGGAAGCCGGTGGTTCCGACTATGTGATCTTTGAGTTCTTTGCGGTATGATTTCCGGATCCGTTTCCAAGCGGGGCTCGGACCCGAGGACGCAACTCGTCTCTCCGACTGGCATCAGGCGGCCTTCGTGTTGCGCGACGAGCGCGCAACCTACCATCGGCATTCTCCGAAGCCGTGTTCATCAACTTTCCCACTTTGCGGATTGGCGGCGGGGAGCCGGGGTGTTCATCCTAAGCCGTCCCATGACCGGTTCCCCTTCATTCCGCCCGCAGCTGCGCGTTTCCTGATGTCCACCGATCAAATCACGCTTCTGGTCATTTTGGTGGCGACCGTCGCCATGTTCATCTGGGGCCGGTGGCGGCATGACATGGTGGCGCTGTCTGCCTTGCTGCTGTGTGTGTTTGCCGGACTTGTGCCCCGGACCGAGGCCTTCGCGGGTTTCGGCCACCCTGCCGTCATCACGGTCGCCTGCGTGCTGATTCTGAGCCGGGGGCTGCAGACATCGGGAGCCATCGATTTCCTCACCAAACGTCTCATCCCTGCCTCTGCGGGACCGACCCTGACCATCGGCGCGCTGACCGTGCTTGGTGCCGTGCTCTCGGCCTTCATGAACAACGTCGGCGCGCTCGCCCTGCTCATGCCCGTGGCCTTGCAGGTCGCCACCAAACAAGGGATTCCCCCCGGCCGCGTCCTCATGCCCTTGGCCTTCGGCTCCATTCTCGGCGGCATGACCACCCTCATCGGGACGCCGCCCAACCTGATTGTGTCCGGCTTCCGCGAACGCACCGGCGCCGGCAATTTCAGCATGTTTGATTTCTCGCCCATGGGCCTGTCCGTTGCGGGCGCCGGCGTGCTCTTCGTCGTGCTGCTCGGGTGGCGTCTCGTGCCGGCCCGCCAGCGCTCGGGCGCAGAGGGCTTTGACACCGGGGCCTACCTGACCGAGGCCCGCGTGACCAAGGACGCCAAGGCCTCCGGCAAGACCCTGCGCGATATCGGCAAGGTGCTGGAGGAGGCCGATGCCCAGGTCGTCGGCCTCGTGCGCAACAATTTCCGCGTCGGCGTGCCCAATCCCTCGCGCACCCTCCTGCCCGACGACATCCTCGTCATCGAGGCGGAGCCGGAATCCCTCAGCACCATCCTTTCCAGCCTCGGGCTCAAGCTCGTCGAGGACGTACCGGTGGAAAAGCGGGCTGAAAAGGGCAACGACAAGCCCGTTTCAAAACTGACCGGCGCCGATCCCAAGGCCGACAAAACCAAAAAGGAGGAGACCGGTAATAAGTCCTCAGGCGACGCCGGTGACATCAAGCTGATGGAACTGGCCGTGCGACCGGGGACGGACATCATCGGACGCTCGGCAACGGACATCGAGCTGCGCACCCGCTTCGGCATCAACCTGCTGGCGTTGTCGCGGCAGGGCCAGCGCTCGATCCGCCGCCTGCGCTCAGAGCGTTTCAAGGCCGGCGACGTGCTGCTCATGCAGGGGCCACCTTCCTCCGTGATGGCTTTTTCCAACGAGTTCGGCTGCGTGCCCCTCGCGGAGCGCGAGCTGCGCATTCCCAACAAGCGCCAGGCCCTCACCGCCACGGCCATCATGGGAATTGCTGTCGCTGTGGCGGCAGTCGGTCTGCTGCCCGCCGCCATCACCTTCGCGGCGGGCGCCCTCGCCTGCCTCGTCTTCCGCGTGGTTTCGCCGCGCAACGTCTATGATGCCGTGGACTGGCCGGTCATCGTGCTGCTGGCCGCGCTCATCCCCGTCGCCGGCGCCATGGAAACCTCCGGCGCCGCCGACCTCATCGCCCGCGTGCTGATGGACACCGTCGCCAAGGGATATCCCTTGGTGGCCCTGGCACTGATCCTCGTCGTCACCATGACGCTCTCGGACTTCATGAACAATGCCGCGACCGCGGCAGTGATGTGCCCGATCGCGATCAGCGCGGCCGACCAGTTGGGGGCGCGGCCCGACGCCTTTCTAATGGCGGTGGCCATCGGCGCCTCCTGCGCCTTCCTCACTCCCATCGGCCATCAGAACAACACCCTGATCCTTGGTCCCGGTGGCCTGCGCTTCGGCGACTACTGGCGGCTGGGCCTGCCCTTGGAAATCCTCGTCATCGCCATCAGCATTCCGCTCCTGCCCCTCTTCTGGCCGCTGTAAGAGGCCGGGTCACGGGAGCACGGTGGCAAGCCCCGGGCATGGCCGCCAACCCGTAGGAGCGGCTTTATGCCGCTATTTTTTTTAAATCACCGCGGAATAAAGCCGCCCTACACAGCAGTGAGCCGATGCGATTCTCGGCGCAACGGCGCCACCGCTACTGGGTCTTCAGCCAAGCGGCGATGTCAGCAACGTCCTGGGCCGAGAGTCCGAGCTGGTCGGCGCTGAGCATCAACGAGCGACGGAGGGGCACGATGCGGCCGCGGCCCGTCACCAGCCGGTCGGCGGGGATGAACTGCATGAGGCCTCCAGTGGACTGCACGATCACCGGATTCCGAGTGGCCAGCACGCGTCCGTGCACCACCCCGCCGTCGGCCAGCCTGACCTCCGAGCCCTGGTAGCCGAGCGCGATCTCGGCGGAGGGATCGATGATGGACTTGATGACGCTTTCCGTGGTCTGGCGGCTCGCCCAACCCGTGAGATCGGGACCGTAGTCGATGCCTTGACCGCCCACGCGATGACATAACAAGCAGGCCTGGCCTGAGACGGCACCACGGGCGGCATCGCCGCGCAACAACTGGATCTCCTCCACCGGCGGAAGTTGGGACGGACCGGGTTCGGGTACCGTGCTCTCCACAATCACAAGGTTGTCCGGATCATAGATGCCACGCTCCTTGAGCAAGCCGTCGAGGTTGTGCTCCGCCCAGCGGCTGTCCTTGTAGTTCAGCAACCACCAAAGACCATGGTTCTTCACCTCCCCCTGCTGGTTTTGGGCAAAATCCATCAGGGCCATGGCGGACTCCCGTGTCGGGATGAAGCCGAGGGCGGTGACCGCAGCGAGACGCTCGGCCTGGGTGAGGCGTTCGGATCGCGCCCGGGTGATGAAATCGTTGACCGCCCCCGATGGGGTCAAGCGCCAGACGAGATTGGCATGGGCCGCGGGCCACTGGTCGGCCGGAACCGCGGGTGCCTGGCTGGCGAGCGCGGCATAGAGCTGCTCTTCCTTGCCGGTGGCCCCGGTGCCCCAGGCCTCCAGATAGGAACGGTCCTGACCGTCATAGCCACGCGCGAGGGTCAACAGAAGGTCGCGTGATGCGGCGAAGGGCATGTCGCGCAGCGAAAGCGCCACCTCACGACGCACCGCCGGGGAGGGATCCGTCGCGAGGGTGCGGGCATGGTGGAGGACGCGATGATCGATGCGGCGCAGGGCGCGGTAGGCCACGATGCGCAGCTTCGGATCCTCCGAACGAAGCTGCTCCTCCACCCGGGCAACCCCCTCGGGGCCGAGCTCGACCAGGAGCCAGACGGCGCGGGCACGGATATAGGGATTCTCGTCTTGAAGCAGGGCGGACACCGGGCCAATCGCCGCCGGGCCGCGATCACGCAGACGCGTGTAGCCAAGCGCCCGCACGTTGACGGCCGGGCTCTTGAGCGCGGTGATCTGCCCCTCGACCGTTTCCAGGTCGAACTGCGGAATCACCGACTTGAAGCCCTTGGGTGCGATCCGGTAGATCGCCCCGAGCAAGGCCGTGTCGTTGGCACCATGCCCGCCCACCCGTGAGTCATACCAGTCCGCCACATAGATGGCGCCGTCCGGACCCACGGCGACGTCGGAAGGCCGAAAGTGCGTGCGACGATCAGCACCGGTGGCGGGACTGACGGCATTGATGAAATCGGAACCCGCAAACTCCTGCTCCTTGTTGCTGGTGAGGAAAATAAAGTTCTCCAGCGCATACCCGGCGCCGTCGGGTTTCGGAAGATAGCCGAGGATCGTGTTGCGACCGGCATCGGCGCTAAGCAACAGGCCACGCCACTTCGGACCGAGCGCGTCGCCCTCGTAGTAAACGATGCCGGTGGGTGCGCCTCCGCCGTAAACATCACCGGCTGGCATGATGCCGGGGTCATCCTGACGCCACTGCGCAGTGGGGGTGTCCTGGCCCGGCCGCCGGTCGGCATCCCAGGTGCGCTGACCGTCGTTAGAAGCAAATCCGGTGTTGCCATACTCCATGAGGAAGGCGGTGCGCGCGGCCAGGGGATCATCGTTGTCATTCTGGAAAACGTCGCCGAACGAGGTGATGGTCTGCTCGTAGCTGTTGCGGAAGTTGTGTCCAATGATCTCCACGTTGGTGCCGTCCGGATTCATGCGTGCCGCAAAGCCACCGACGTACACATGGCCGTCGTCACTTTTGGCACCGGCGATGTCGGGCGAATTCCAGCCGTACATCGGCACGCTCTGTCTGAAGTTGTAGGCGCTGCCTACCCGGAAGGTCCGGCCGGAGCGGTCGGTGAACAACGCCCCCGCATTGCCCTGGTTGAAGTACCAGCGGCCATCGGGGCCGAAGGTCACCGAGTGGAGCGAGTGGTCGTGATTGTAGCCGTGGAAACCGGTGAGCAGGACGTCGCGCTTGTCCACCCGAGGATCGTACTTCCCGTCGCGATCGACATCCGTGTAAACGATCATGTCCGGGGCGGAGGACACAATGATCTGGTTGTCGATCACGGCGATGCCGAGCGGGGCGATGAGCATGGGCTCGCGCACGAATGTCCAACTCCGGTCCGCCCTGCCATCACCGGTGCTGTCCTCGATCACCATGACCCGGTCGCCCTCGGGCTCGCGTGTCCGTTCCGAACGGTAATTCACGCCCTCGGTGACCCAGATCCGGCCCTGGGCGTCGATGTCCATGTTGGTCGGATTGCGCAGAAGCGGCGGCTCGGCCCACAAGGTGATCTCCAATCCCTCGGGCAGCGTGAAGAGACCCGGTGGAATTACCTCGGTGGGCGGCGTCACCGACGGACTCGCCGGCGTCTGGGATGGCTGGGCGATGAGGCCCAGCGGCAGGACCGCGAACAAAACCCGGCAGGCAGTGGAAAGGAAGGGCGGCATTGAGGGACGCATGTTTAGGGAAGAATGCAATCCGGGGGCAGGCGGAAACGATCAGGGCGTCGACGGAGCCGCAGGCCGCGGCGCGGGCCGGCCCTTGGGATCGAGATTCTGATGGATCTCCTCATCGCTCACGGGCGCCGAGTCGATGCCACCGCTTGGAACCTCGAGCTTGGCAAGCCAGACGAGGGCGTTGAGCACCAGGCGACGCTGGTCGTCGTTCTGCCAATTGAGATGAAAATGCCCGCCGGTGAATCCGAACCCGCGGCCCCCGTCCGGACGCTCCACCGTCCACATCATGGTCTCCGGCCGGCCCTTGGCCGCCTGGATGTGCGCATAGGGTCCACGCGGGGAGACGTAGGGTCCGTCGCGAACCGCATCGGAGGGCGTGGCCACGAGGATGTCGTTCACGCCGGCCTTGCCGTCACGGAAACGCATGTTGAAGTACCACTCGTCCCGGGTCTGGAAAGGTTTCACCCCACGCGTGACCGGGTGCTCGGGCAGGCGGGTGTAGTCGGCCTGCCAGATGGGGTTGACCGAGAAATTCGTCTCATAGTATCCACCGATCCACTCCATCCATTCCCTCCCGCCGCGACCGGCGGGCACCTCGACGGCGTAGTGGGCGAGACCGAGGCCCACGCCTTTCGCCATCAGGCCGCGGATGAACTCCAGCCGGTCCCCCTGCAGCGCGAGGTGGCGTCCGCCGCCGTCGGAATAAATGAAGATCGCGTCGGCGTTCTGGAAGACCGTGTTGTCATCAACCTGCTGGTCTCCGACCTGCCTGGTGGGCCAGCCGTTGGTGACCAGGACGGTGGTGAGGCCGGGAACATCCTGAAGTCGCTTCTCCAACAGCATCGAGCCGGCACGGAACTCATGCATGAGCGGCGGATGACTCATGGGGCCGGCGATCATGACGAGCTTGCGTTCAGCGGCCTGGAGCAAACCCGCCCCAAGGACAAAAACAGTCACAATAAAACAGCGGATAGTCATGGGGAAACCGGGGTTAGTTGGTAGTTCGAATACGAACGCCTCACTCTGGTGGTGGCTGCCTAAAATGTCGAGCCGCGCCCAAAGAAGGCCGTGTATCAGTATGCTGAAAGAGTAATTGCGAGTTTATGCAACGTGGCGCGTAAGCGCACCTCCATCCCGCCGTCGGGATGGCTCACCATTCGTAGCGAAGGCTGGCGTGAAACGAACGCGCCAGGCGCGGGCCGTAAACATAGGTGCTGTCGCGGTTCGCACCCGCTTCGAGATCACGCTGGCGTTGATCCAGTAGGTTTTTCACCCCGATGGTGAGGTCCAGATGTTGACGCCCCAGCTGAAAATGCCGCGTGCCTCCGACGTCCACCACCCAGAAATCCGGCGTGCGGATGAGCATGCCGGTACGCTGGTTGAGAGCATCCATGCGTCCGGTGTATTTCAGCCCCAAATACGCATCAATGCTGTGATGCGGTGTCCAGACCGCCTGCGCCACCGCACCCAGCCGCGGGGTTCTGAGATAGTCACGGGTGGTGATGAGGGTCGTCCCACCCTCGGGCGTATCATCAAAGACGACTTCGGCTTCACCATAACGCGAGCGGTGCCAGGACACGCCCGCGGTCAGGCGCAGCGCAGCCGAGGGCTCGAAGGACAGGTTGGCCTCGGCCCCGCCCACCCTCGAACCGGAGGCATTGGTTCGCTGCTGATAAAGGAAGCCGTCCGCATCGGTCCGGATTTCCCCAAGCACAAAGGTGTCACGAAGGGCCGCAGCCGATATGGTGGCATCGATCACCCAGCGTCCATCCGCAGGATCCGGGCGCCATTCAAACCCGGCCAAGCCGATGACCGCATGCTCCTCGGCGAGCCCGGGGGCGTTGCGGATGCGCACCTGACCGGCACCGAGGGTTTCAATGTGCAGATCCTCGCTGAAGATCTCGGGAGCACGAAAGCCGGTGGAGAAACCCGCGCGCAGCTTGAGACGGGGGGAGACCTCGTAGGCCGCAGCCACCCGGGGGGAAAATATCGCCCTGTCGAGACCGGTGCTCCGATCAAGCCGGCCACCCAGCACCAGATCAAGACGGGGGGAGACCGTCCACTCGTCCTGGACAAAGGCCCCGGTGGTTTCATGCACCCCGACGGTCTCGGGCCGCAGAAGGACACCGGCGAAATCGAGATTCCGATCGGTCACCGATTCTCGCCGGTGCTGCACGCCGAAGGCCAGGACATGGCTTCCGCGCCGGTGGTTGAACTGCACATCGAGGTAATGCAGCGGATTGAGGGTGCGTCCGTACTGCGCATACGAGGCTGCGGCCGCACTGCCGGGCGTGAAGGGATCAAGTTCAGCCGGATCATAAGCGGGATCGGCGGGATCGGTGCTGACGTCGCCCAACCCACCGTAGAAGCTGTCGCGCGCCACCTGTGCAAAGGAATAGCCGGCCCGGAAATCGAGGTCCGGGCCGATCACCTGATCCCACACCACCCCGCCACGGTGGTAGCGGGTCCGCAATGCCTCCGCGATGTTGGCGAGATGGGGCGGCTGATCGATGCGGTTGCCCCCGCGACGATATTCGCGGGTGAACTGGTAGTTGGCGCGCAGTTTGGCGTGGGTGGTCGGCGCGTACCAAAGCTGAAATCCCGCCACCCTCATTTCCCGTTCGGTGAGTTCGGCGTAGCCATCGCCATCGAAATCTATCGCTTCGTTCTGCGCCCCCTGCGCCACCAGGGCGATCCGGAGTTTGCCGTCGACCGCCACGTGATTCGAACGCACCTCAACCTGCTGCATCGGCACGCCGCGCTGGACCTCGACCCCCGCCTGGAGGAAGCCCCCGGTCGTCAGGGGCGGAACCGGCACGAGGTTGATCACCCCGGCCACCGCCCCGGCCCCGTAAAGGGAGGAACCGCCGCCCTTCACCACCTCCAAGCGGTCCACAAAGGCCGCCGGGATCTGCTCCAGGCCGTACACGCCCCCGAGCGACGACAAGAGCGGCGTGCCGTCGAAGAGAATCTGGTTGTAGGCCCCGCCCAGGCCCAACAGCTGGACTTCCGTCGTGTTGCAATTCTGGCAGTTGCTGCCGACCCGCACCCCATTGAGCAATTCGATGGCCTGGCAAAAATCCATGGCGGACCGCAGCCAGATGTCCTCCCGCAGGACCACCTCCGTGCGCACCGGCACCTCGGAGAGGAGCCGTTCCGTGCGCGTGCCGGTGCTGACCACCAGCCGGTCGAGCTGGTGGATCCCCCTCGCCTCCCCGTCTTCGTCCGGCGACGCCGGGGCAGCGGCGGCCGGCAGGCAGAGCAGGAGGAACGATACGAAGCGAACCCGGGGAAGTATCATCAACGACATAATGTAACCATAGCTACAATTTGTTTGGTTTGGACATCAAGCGAAATCTTCCCCCATCATTCCTGCGATGCCTCCCAGGAAGACCCGTCCGTCGGAAAAACGCCGCCCCCCGCAAACCCAGGCCGAAGGGTTGCGGAGCACCCGGGAGGCCCATGCGCGCGAGATTGCGGAGGATTACGTCGAGGCCATTGCCGACCTGATGGTTGCGGAGGGCGAAGCCCGGGTGACCGATCTCGCACGGCTGCTGGGCGTGACTCATGTGACGGTCAACCGCACGGTGGCCCGGCTGCAACAGGCGGGACTCGTCACCTCCCAGCCCTATCGGGCGATATTTCTTACGGAGAACGGCCGAAAACTCGCCGCCTCATCGAAGAAGCGTCACGTCACTGTGGTCCGTTTTCTTCGATCCCTGGGCATCACGGAAACCGCGGCCCAGCGGGATGCCGAGGGCATTGAGCACCACGTCAGTCCGGAAACACTCGCGGCCTTCGAAAAAGCCCTCGGTCGCAAGTCGTCTCAGTAGCTCGTCCGTACCCACGAGCAGGTAGTGGGTCAGCTTGGATTCTTTGAGTTAAGTGGCGTGCTTGCGCGCCACGTTGCGAGACCAGCCCGCAAGCGCCATTTTCGGCAAACGGACGAGTACCCGAGATCTCAGGGGGAAACGATCGGTTCAAGTCCCGCTTCGACCATCAGCCACTGCAGGATTTCCTGCGCCAAGCCGGCCGGCAGGGCGTAGGAGGCGATGCGTCCGGCGCGGGCGATGTTGAGGCCGATCGCCCTGCCGTCCAAATCCACCAGCGGTCCCCCGCACTGCCAGGGTTCCAGCACGGTGTCGTGCTGCAGGGCCTGGGCAAAGCCCTCGGCCCGGGCACTCACCTGACCACCCAGTGGGTTGAGCCTTCCCTGCCGGCTCAATCTGCTGGGTGAGCCTCCGGGCTCGGCATCCAGCATGGCTACGTCCACGTCAAATTCCTCGTCTTCACGCTGCACGCGCAAGGTCACCGTCTGGCCGGCACGAAACTCCCGCAACCGTTGCATCAAATCCTCACCCGAACTCACCGGGGTTGCATTCACCGCGAGGATCAGATCCTCGGGCCGGATTCCGGCCGCAGCCGCCCCATAACCGTCCATGACCCGGGTAATCCTCGCCCCCTCGCCACCGGGAAGATCGAGTTGAACCCCGATGAGGGCGCGGCGGTGCAATATCCGCCGCGGCGGCACACTGATGATACCGACCGCCTCGGGCAGGAAAGCCTGACCGGCCGTCACCACCCACTGCCCCACTCCGGGATCGCCCACCGACCACTCCACGGGTTTCAAACCTTTCGCCTGCACCCGCACAAGGGCCACATCACTTTCCTCCGCCACGGCCAGAATGACAGCCTCCACCAAGGCGCCATCCGGCAGTCGCGCTGTCAGCTCCCCTCCGGTGATTTCACTGGCCTTGGTCAGGATCAGACCATCCGCCGCCACGATCGTCCCCAAGGCAACCCGCTGGCCATCCAACTCAAAACTCACGACAGACCCACGCACCGCCGTGACCACCGGGGCAAAGACCTGCCGGGTGGACTGGCCGTCTTTGAAATGCTCCTCCTCAAGTAAAGGGGCCACCGGGCTCGAGCGGAATTGGGCCAAGACCATCGCCGGGTCAAAGACCAGGAACAGTCCGGCACAACCCAACCAAATCGGACGCCACCACCGCGCAGGTGGTTGGCAGGATTTCTGGTCGTCCCCCCGGACCTTCCCGGCGGGGGATCCGTCCACCGGTGAGTTGCACGAGCGCATGGCCGGATAGGGTTATCGGGTGCGGCTGCTCCCGCGGCGCTCAACCGTCAGCTTCACCTCCAGTTCGCGGTCGGCTCGCTTTACCCCCAGGGTGATGGTCTCCCCAGGTAGAGCCGGGGTCACCGCCCCCAGGAACGTGGCATAACTCCTGACCGGCATACCGTTGAGCTTGGTGACTATATCGCCGCTCTTCAGTCCGGCCCGAAAGGCAGGTCCGTTCTCGAAAATGCGTTCAAGCTGAATGCCCTCGGGATGATCGACCCCGCTCACGCCGACCCAGGTCCGCGGCGGCACCGGGAGCTGGCCCCAGGTTTCACCACCAGCCAGACGTTCCCATGTCTCCGCATAGGTGCCGATGGGAACATGGTAATTGGCTGTGGGCGAATCCGTGATCCGGCTGTGTACGCCGACCACCCGGCCATGCATGTCGAACAGGGGCCCGCCGGAATCTCCGCTGATGATGGTCGAATCCGTCCGGAGCAGACCGCCTTCATAACCGATCATGCGACCAAGCCTCACCACCACGGGCCGTTCGGGTTGGTAGCCACCGGGGTGGCCGAGCGCCAACACCCAATCACCGCTAATGACCCCGCGAAGATCCCCCACTTCAGCGAAGGGCCACGGACCCGGATCGATGATGCGCATGACCGCAGAATCCATCGCGTGATTCGAGCCCAGGGTGACTCCGCGCGCCGTGCGTCCGTCGGGAAAAGTGAAGGTCACCTCGCGCTCCGCATAGCCGCCAACATGCGCCACGCTCAGCACGAGCCCGTCCGCCGACACCACCACGCCGCTGCCGGACGCACCGCCGACCCGGATTGCGACCACCGCCGGCGACACGCGGGCGGCCAGGGAGCTCACGTGGGCCTCAATGGCCCTGAGATCATTCACTGAAACCGGGACGGTCCGCAGTAACGCGTCCGGAAGATCCTCGCGCGCGGCGGGTACGACCAGAGGATAAACCGGCAGCGGTTTGACCGGCGCATCAGGAAGCGCGGCCTCAGCGGGCTCCCGGCCGGCCAGGGAGGAGCTGATGGTTGCCGCCGCCAGGAGGATTGCCAGGCTCCACGATCGCACTGGATGGAAACCAGCGGATCCAGCAGAGCCCTGCCCAGGGAGGACCTTTACGGAGGCAATCATAGGTGCGGAATCATAGCCATTGCCGGTCCCATGGCAAACCACGTTGTGCATATTGCTCGAGGGCCTGCCCCGGCAAAGGCGCTCAGACCCCTGAAACGCGTGCGGACCCGACGGCTGATCCTCCGGAATGCCCGGCGACCGGTCAGTCGTGCGGACTCAGCGCACTCGTCCGCTCGATGAAGATCACGGCGTCGTAGCGATCGGTGAGACGGGTGGGGACATAGTAATCATGATCCCGTGCGGGATTGTACACGACACCCTTGGCACGATGGCCGCGCGGTGTGCGCATGGCCGGGGGAACATCGGCTTCGTGCAGGAAAAGTGCGCGTTCATGACCCGCCAAGCGCATCAGGTCCTCATAACTCCCCGGCAGTGCCGCCGGCACTCCCATCACCTGGCCCGGGACGCCCCACTGCCGACCCGCCATCACCGTCCCAAAATAAGTGCTGAATCCCAGGATGAACACATTCTCCCTCCCCTGACGTTCCCGCAGCATCTGACCGATATTTACCATTCCGCTATCGGCCATCGGGGTGGCCCGGGCATCACCCACATGGGTGTTGTGGGCCCAAATCACGCCCCGCGACCCACCGCCGTGAAAATCCGCGAGACGCTCGACCGTGCGTTTGAAATTGCGCGCGCGCTCGTTCCAAGAGTCGGGCCCCGGGGTTGCCATGCCGCGGAAATGCCGCTCGGCCTGCACCACGACCAACGCGTTCTGCTTGGCATTGAAGTGGGCCTTGCGACCGTCCTCGCCGATCTCGTCGGCCAGGTCACGCAGGCGGGCGGCCACCCTGGCCACACTCCCGCTGC
>JBGTGS010000270.1:0-19639 GCA_041746615.1 Opitutaceae bacterium
GCCGCGGGAGCGGCCGCCTTGGGAATTTGCGGCGCTGCGCGTGAAGCGTGCAGCGCTGCAAATTCCCGCGGGAACATGGCATGCAGCACGCAGGCTTCGTCATCGGTGGGCAGGCCGGCGGCGGCGAGTTCCTCCCGCAATTTGGGCATCCGGGGCTCCAGCGCGTCGGCCGGCCGCCCCTCGACGGGTTTCAGGCCGGTGCGGCTCTGCACCAGCGCACTCAGCTCCGCGTCGATGGGCCCGGGCGTCCGCCCGTACTTGCCCAGCGCGATGTCAATGGCGGGTTGGGACAGGTTCTTCCAACGGCCGAACTTCACATTGAGCATGGATTGTGTGCCGACGATCTGCGACGTGGGCGTCACCAGCGGAATCCAGCCGAGGGCTTTGCGCACCACCGGGATCTCAGCCATGACCTCGTCGAAGCGGTTGCTCATGCCCTGCTCCTTGAGCTGATTGCGGAAATTGGACAACATTCCGCCGGGCACCTGATAGACGATGGTGTCACTGTCCACCCGTTCGTTCGCGGTGGAGGTGAACTTGCCAAGCTCCTGGTAAACCCCGGTGAAGTATTCGCGGAGCTTGAACAGGGTCGCCTGGTCGTAATCGGGCCGGCGCGGGTGCCCCTCCAGCAGGGCGAGCATGCGAACCGTGTCGGGCTGGGCCGTGCCGTTGGCGAAGGGTGCGATGGAGGTCTCCACCGCGTCCGCACCGGCATCAATCGCCGCCAGGTAGGTGGATGCGGCAAAGCCGGCCGTGTCGTGGGTGTGCACCACCACCGGCAGGGAGGTGCTGCGTTTGAGGCGGGTGACAAGATCGGCGGCCGTCCCGGGAGGCAGCACGCCGGACATGTCCTTGATGCCGATGGAATCGCAGCCGAGTTTCTCCAATTCCACGCCGAGCTCGACGAAAGCCTCGATGGTGTGGACCGGACTGGTGGTGAAGCAGATTTCACCGCGCGCGTGCTTGCCGGCGGCCTTGGTGGCGCGGATGGCGGTAGTGAGGTTGCGGACGTCGTTGAGCGCGTCAAAAATGCGGAGCACATCGCAGCCGGCGGCGGCGGTGCAGCGCACGAAGGCCTCGACCACATCGTCGGGAAAGCTCGTGTACTGCACGATGTTCTGGCCGCGCAGAAGCATGATCTGCGGAGTCCGGGGTGCGGCGTGCTTGAGGGCGCGCAGGCGGTCGAAGGGATTCTCTCCGAGATAGCGCAGGCAGGAGTCGATGGTGGCTCCGCCCCAGGTCTCCAGTCCACCGAAGCCGAGCCCGTCCAGCATGGCGGCGGCTGGCAGCATCTGGGCCGTGGTCATGCGCGTGGCGGCCAGGGACTGGTGACCGTCGCGCAGGACGGTGTTGTTGAAAATGATAGGGGTGGCCATACGTGAGAAAAAAGTCGTGGCTTTGTACGGAAATACAAGCCCGGAGCACCCCGGGGCGGTCACGACCGGTCCACCCGCCTCCACATGGGCCCGGGCTTGGGTGTCCAAAAAAAGAGGCCGCGTTGCCGCGGCCTCGAGTGTGACTGAACTGAATCGGGGTCAGTTCGAGATGTCGAAGGTCGTACTGGCCAGCCGTGCCGGAATATAGACCTTATACCATTCCTTTTGGGCTGGGCTGCCCGCATACTCGCTCAGGGCCTTCTCGCTGGCGAACTCCATGACAAACGCATGGGTTCTATCACCCTGCGCCTTGACCGTGCGCGTCCAGACCCGGGTGATGCCCGGGAAGCTGGCAGGCAGGGCACGGACACCGGCAAGCGCCGCCTCAATCTGGGCAGGGGTTGCATCCGGTTTCCAGGACACGGTGACTACATGAATCACGGAGCTGGGGGTGGTTGTCTGGGCCGAAACAGTGGCGGGGGCCAGCATCAGCAGGCATGCGGCGACAGTAAGAATAAGTGCGGATTTCTTTATCATGGTGTAATGGTTGGATGGAGTTGGCCCTGCCAATGGGAGGGTTGTTCGAGGACTTCAACAAACGAGTCGCAAAAGGTCCATCTTTTTGGGACAGGGCTGCAGCACCGTATGCCGGCATTGCCGAAATTCAAGTCCCCGGGTTGCAAAGGCGTTTTACTACCCGTCCAGTAGACTGACATAAGGATGGGGCCGGCCGCTTAACTAGCCGATTGACGGCAACCCCGGTCAGAATCCGGTCAAAGTCCGGTGAAAACCCGCCGGGTAATGAAGATAAGCACGAGGACGACGACGGCGACAATAAGGAGATTGCTTCTCGGCTGCATCGACCGTGATCGGGTGTTGGGTCTGCGATGTCTCGACATGCCCAACCACTATAACCGGATCAACCGGATGATCAAAGCTGGGCATGAAAAGAACGGTCAGGCTTGAGGCGGAATCAATAATCGATGGTTTCCCATCGCAAAGTGCCGGTTGGCAGCCTGCCGGGCAAAACCATCACCTGCGTAATGAACGCGCCCGACGATCCACACCTACATCGCAAATCCGGCAGGCTGCCAGGCAAACATGACCACCCGCGGACTGTCTCCCGCGACCGCGAGCGAGGCCACATAACCACCGTCCATGGGCAGGCTCTGGACGGACCAGTTACGGGGCGCATCCGGCGTGAGTTCATCCGCCAGGAGTGCACCTTCCTTTCCGGCATCGAGGCTCATCGTGTAACGTGCGGAAGGGTGCATCAAACCATCACCCCTCGCCTTCACATACGCCTCCTTCGCCGTCCACAGCCTGAAAAATCCCTCCGCGCGACCCGATTCCGGCAACGCCGTCCACGCGGCCTGTTCGGTTGGCGAGAAAAAATGGGTCACCACCCCGGCGTGATTCGCATCGCGCCCGACATGCTCGATGTCCACCCCGACCGCACGCTCCCGCGCCACCGCCACCAAGGCGCGGCCCCGCGTGTGCGTGAGGTTGAACGCCAGCCAGGCATCCGCCGCCTCGACCAGTCGTGGCTTCCCTCGCTCCTCCTCGATGAATTGGACGTTCTCCGGTTCGCGTCTGAGATAACTCGCCAGGATGTCACGCAGCGCACCATGGGCTGCGACAAACGCAACGCGATCCCGGGAAGCCATAAACCGGTCTGCGCGCGCCCTCTCCCCGGGTGACAACACCGACTCACCGCGTGCAAGCACGGCTGGAGGCTGTTCAAGGGCAATGGTCCAGACATGGACTTCGCCGGGAGGCAGGGAGGGCAGTGGAATCATCTCGGACCGGGAGCGCCCATTGAGGGTGGACGGAAGCACACAGACAAGCCCAGGAAATCGGGATGAATTGAACCGGGATCCCTCGCCACCGGCCAAGAGAGAACACCTGCGATGGTGAGGGCGGGCGGACTTGAACCGCCGACCTAGAGTTTAGGAAACTCTTGCTCTATCCAGCTGAGCTACGCCCTCGCAACCGGCCCCCAACTGAGCAAATCAGCCCCCGGTCGGCAAGGGAAAGAACCACTCCACCCCGGTGGGGTGGAAATCCCAAATTCACCCGCCTTTGGCGTGGCTTGCCCGCCCTCGGCGGGAGCCATCCCGCGTACGCGGGACCAAATCCCAAAAGCGCTGGCTTAATGATTTGAGATTTTGGCGTCCTTTCGGATTTCTTTCGGATTTGTCCGGCGTACGCGGGATTGGGATTTGGGATTTAACAAGCTTTGGGATTTAGTCGGCACGGCCGTGCCGACTGAAACCGCCTTGCCGTCATATTTCCCCAGATTCTCAGCCGTGGCCATGGGCACGGCATCGAAGTCGAGGAGATCGCTGAGCTTGAGCCCGAGTCCGTACGCCAGCTTGATCAGTGTAGACAGACGGATATCAAACTTGTCTCCGGATTCGACCTGCTGGTAGTGCTTGTAGGTCAAACCGGCACGCTCGGCAAAAGCCTCCTGGGTGAGCCCGCGGGCCTGCCGGAGTTCCTTGATTCGCGCCCGCAGACGCTTCGCTGTGTCGTTTGCCACAAGCGAAGATAGCTGGAGCTGCGGCAGCCTTACACCCGGCCAACGGTAGTATGTTGACACCCCTTTATCGGTGGTTCGGTGTGAAGCCCGTCAATGGGTTCCAACCTCGGTGCAGCTTCATCACCTTCTGCGGCAAATGCCGCGTCTGCTCGCCTACCCTTAACGTCAGCCGATCCGGTAAAAACGAGCCACATGGACTTGAAGGCCATTTTCCCGATGGCCATAACTGACGGCCAGGTGGATTTGGAGAAATTGCGGGCGCTGTTGGGTGAGGGCGCAGCCACCAGCCCCGAGCGATACGGTCTATCCTGGGCCGGTAAGAGCGACGCCCTGAAGACGCTGCGCCAGCAAACTACCGCCACTTTACTTCCGGTGCCGTCGGAGTCGGAAAAATGGGATACCACTGGCAATGCCATCATCGAGGGCGACAACCTCGAGGTTCTGAAGGTGCTCCAGCATGCCTATCACGGAAAAGTAAAGCTCATCTACATCGACCCGCCCTACAACACGGGCGGCGACTTCATCTACCCCGACGACTACGCCGAGGGCCTCAACAGCTACCTCCAATACACCCGTCAGACCAACGAAGAGGGCGTGAAACTGACGACCAACGTCAACACCAGTGGCCGCTACCACTCACGCTGGCTGACGATGATGTACCCCCGGTTATTTCTTGCCCGGAATCTGCTGCAGGAGGACGGAGTGATTCTTGTCTCCATTGACGATCACGAAGTGAGCAATCTTCGGTTGCTGATGGATGAAGTTTTTGGCGAAGAGAACTTCGTTGCCTGCTTAATTTGGGAGAAAGGAAGAAAAAACGACGCAAAGCTCTTCTCGGTCGGACATGAATACATGCTGGTTTATGCGCGGTCGCAATCAGAGCTACGTTCGAGAAAAACCGTGTGGCGTGAGGAGAAGCCGGGCGCTCGCGAAATCTGGGCAAAATATTTAGAGCTGAGGGAAAAGTTAGGGTCCGACAATTCAGCGATCGAGCGAGACATCGGAGCCTGGTATGCTGCACTACCCAAATCTCATCCTGCAAAAAAGTGGAGCCGTTACAAACGCATCGATGATAATGGTCCATGGCGGGATAGGGATATCTCTTGGCCAGGAGGTGGTGGCCCCAGATACGATGTAATCCACCCGGTAACCGGTAAACCATGTGCCGTGCCGGAGCGTGGGTGGATTTATGGCAAACGGGAGGAAATGGAGCGGCAGGTTCGATTGGGCTTGGTCGAGTTTCGCGAGGACCACACAAGCCCGCCATTCCGGAAGGCCCACATCAAGCCCACGCCAGATGAACTGATTGGCAGTGAAACTGCAGATGAAGATTCCGAAGAGGAGGAGGGTTTCGCCACTCAGGTTCGCGGAAGCTATTTTTATAAACAGTCTCAAGTCTCGGTGAAATACCTTCGCACTTTGCTTGGCGGAAAAGTTTTCAATAATCCGAAAGACCATGAAGAATTGGCCAAGCTTTTTAAATACGTGATTGGAGAGAAGGCGACGGGGTTAGTGCTCGATTTTTTTGGTGGTTCCGGTTCCACGGCTGAGGCTGTTCTCCGACTCAACACCGAAGACTGCGGCGACCGGAAATTCATTCTCGTCCAACTCCCTGAACCGACCGATCGGAAGGACTTCCCCACCATTGCGGAAATCACCAAGGAGCGGGTGCGCCGGGTGATCAGAAAACTGGAATCCACGGACACGGGCCAGCTAACCCTCGCCGAGGTCCCCAAGGCTGATCTCGGTTTCAAGGTCTTCAAACTTGCCCCCAGCAATTTCTCGGTCTGGGATCCGAGCCTGACCCCCCAGGATGCTGCTGGCTTAAGTGCCCAATGGGAGCTGACGGCCGACAACGTCCGGCCTGACGCCAGTGAACAGGCCCTGCTCCATGAGCTGATGTTGAAGGGCGGCCTGTCGCTTTCATCCCCAATCCAGACAGACTCGGCCGCCGGCATGAAGGTCTATTTGCTGGATGAGGGAAGGTCACTCATCTGTCTTGCCCGAGAACTGACGCGTGAGGCGCTGCGGGCCATGATCGATCTGAAACCGCAATCTGTGCTCTGTCTGGATGTTGGCTTCAAGGGCCGTGATGCGCTCAAGGTCAACGCCCAACTTGAATTCGCGAGTCACGGCATCCAGTTCCGCACCGCGTAGCCGTGAAGCTCCACTTCGACGCGCAGCAATCCTACCAGCTTGATGCCATCCATGCGGTGGTCGACCTGTTCGCCGGCCAGCCGGCGGCGGCTGGCACTTTCGAGTGGCAGATCAATGCCCTGGAACCGGAATTGCTCGACTCGCTGGGCACCGCCAATGCGCTCGCACTGTCTGATGCGCGGCTGCTTGCGAACCTGCGGGCTGTGCAGGAGCGCAACGGCCTCACGTCATCGGAGGCTTTGGCAACCGACGATGTCCTGGGTGGACGTAATTTCTCTGTGGAGATGGAGACCGGCACCGGCAAGACCTACGTCTATCTCCGGACCATCCATGAATTACACCGGGCTTATGGCTGGAAGAAATTTGTAATTGTAGTGCCAAGCGTCCCGATTCGCGAGGGTGTGACGCAGAGCTTCGAGGCGATGGCCGAGCATTTCGCGTCTATCTACGGCCGGGTGCCGCTTGATCATTGGGTCTACGACTCGGGGCAGGTTTCCCGACTACGACACTTCGCCCTGAGCAACCAGTTGCAGGTTCTGGTAATGAACATCCAAGCCTTCGATAAAAAGGCTGTGGCAGTAGTGCATCAGGAGAGCGATTTTATGCAGGGGCGACGGCCCATCGAGTTCATCCAGCAGAGCCAGCCTGTCGTTATCATGGACGAGCCTCAGAACATGGAGAGTGAAAACGCCCGTAAGGCCATCGCCTCGCTTCATCCACTGGTTACGCTGAGATACTCCGCCACCCATCGCAACATTCACAACCTAGTGTACCGTCTCGACCCTGTACGCGCCTACGACCTCGGGCTTGTGAAGCGAATCGAAGTGGACTCGGTGCTGGATGGCAGCGATTTCAACCGGCCTTACGTGGCGCTGGAGAGTGTAACGGCATCCCGAACCGGGCTCGTCGCGAGACTGAAGATCGATGTGCAGCAGGCCGGCGGCGTACAGCGGAGGATGGTGACGGTGAGACGCAATGACGCCGACCTGTTCAATCTCGCCGGCCGTCGGGAGGTCTACCGTGGCTACACGGTCACCGAGATTAACGCCGAGTCTGGTTTCGTGTCGTTTGGTAACGGCGTGATCATCCGCACAGGCGAACGGCAGGGCGGGCACGACGATGCTGTGCTCCGGGTGCAAATCGAAGAGACGATCCGTGAGCACTTCCGCAAGGAACGTGCCTTGCAGGCGCGGCCACCCGGAGAACGGATCAAGGTGCTTTCGCTATTCTTCATCGACCGGGTGGCAAACTATGCACCGGCGGACGGGAAGCTCCGGCGCTGGTTCGAGGATAGCTACCGGGCCCTGGCCGCAACGCCGGAGTTCGCGACAATGAATTTGCTGCCGGTCGAATCCGTGCACAATGGCTACTTTGCCCGAGACAAGGAAGGCCCCAAGGACTCGAGCGAAGGCAAGTCAACGAAGGCTGATGACGAAGCCTACCAGCTCATCATGCGGGAAAAGGAACGTCTATTAGCTCCGGATGAACCGCTGCGCTTCATCTTCAGCCACTCGGCACTGCGCGAGGGTTGGGACAACCCTAATGTCTTTCAGATCTGCACCCTGCGCGAGGGCCAAAGCGAGATGCGAAAACGGCAGGAGATAGGCCGGGGTCTGAGGCTGGCCCGCATGGAGAACGGATTTCGCTGTGATGACCCAAAAATCAACCGCCTGACCCTCATAGCCAACGAGAGCTTCGCTGATTTCGCCCGCCAGTTGCAGACCGAGTTTGAAGAGGAATGCGGGGTCTCGTTCAAGGATCGCATCGTCAACAAGCGAGAGCGTCGCAAGGTGGCACTCAGTAAAGAGCGTTACATTTCCAACGAGTTTCAGGAGCTGTGGGAGCGCATCAGCCAAAAGACCCGCTACCAGGTAGATTTCCCGACAGAGGTACTGATCGCGAAGGCCGTTGCCGTTTTCAAAGATGAGCCGGATGTAACGACTCTGCAAATTTCGATCACCAAATCCCAAGTAGAGTTCTCTGCTGCCGGAGTGGAAGAGGAGCGACGAGCAACACGTAGAACGGCACTGGCAGACTATCGTCCGCTACTGCCCGACATCATCGGTTATCTGCAACGCGAAACAGAACTTACCCGCTCGACGCTGGCTGAAATCCTGATGCAGTCAGAGCGGGTGCAACAGGCGTTGAAGAATCCACAGGAGTTCATGGAGCAGGCCGCCAGTTGCATCCAGCACGCCAAACGTGAACTGATGGTCGAGGGCATCAAGTATGAGAGAATTACAGGGCAGTGCTACGAGATGCAGCTTTTCGAAAACGAGGAAATCGAAAGCTATCTCAGCCGATTGCTTGCGGTGCAAAAGTCCATCCACGAGGCCATCGAGTGGGATTCGGATGTGGAACGGAAATTTGCCCAGGAAATGGAAGCGGACGAAGACATCCGCCTTTTCGTGAAACTGCCCCGTTGGTTCAAAGTCGAGACCCCCCTTGGCGGCTACAATCCCGACTGGGCCATCGTGCGGGAGAGAGACGGGCGGGTCTATCTGGTGGCTGAGACCAAGGGTACCACCGACATCAAGACCCTATCCTCAAAGGAGGCACTCCGTATCAAATGTGGTAAACGGCACTTTGAAGACTGCCTGCAAGTACCCTACAAGGTGGCCACCACGCTGCAGGATACTTTGTAGGAATTACCACACGGCAATGACCTCAGGTGACGCTCGCCCGATTGCGCTACTGGGAATCACGTCTTCCCGATCACATCCACACCCTTGAGGCCGAAGTGGCGCGCGGCGGCGAGGAGGTGGCGGTCGTGGCTGTGGATTTGCTTCAGGCCGGCGTCCTGGGCACAGGCCAGGTGCAAGGCGTCGGCGGCGCGGAGATAGACGGAGGGCGGCAACGCGGCGACTTGCTCGCAGGCGCGTTCGATGAGCGGTGTGCTCAGGGGAAGAAACCGGATAAGGCCACCGGCCACATCCCCTTCGAGCTTTTGCCAGATGAGTTTCAACTGTACCGAAGTGAGCCCGCCTTCACGTTGATGGCGCTTGAGGGTGGTCATGAATTCGAGCCGACCATGCTCGCAGATCACAAATCCGCCTTGATCCGCGAAGACCTGCAGGACCGCCTCCGTGCCCGCCTCCCGGAGATAGATCTTGGCCAAATAAGACGTATCCCAGTAGGTCATCGTCCGTCCCGATCCTCGGAAATGTAGCGGGTCGAGTCCTCGGCGACGACAGGCATCCAAGCTAAACGCTCCTTGGAATTCAACCTGGCCCGTGGGCGCTCCGCCACGGAGAGGGGACGAAGTTCCGCCACTTCCTCACCGCGATCTGTTACCGTAATGGTCTGCTTCTTGGCCGCACGCACCCAGCGGCCGGTTTCCGCATGAAGCTGCTTGATGGAAATCGTCTTCATGCCCAAAAAGTGTCACCAGTGACACCTCGGGTCAAGCGCGGCCCGGGTCCGCATGTAGGAGCGGCTTTACGCCGCGATTTCCGAGTGAAAGTTCCAAACGCCAAAAGTCCAAGAGCCAAAGAAATCCCACGGTAGAAAACCTCCGAAGGCGGCTAAATCAAGGCGCTATTTGGCGCTTTAGGATTTAGCCTCCGTTTGAGCTTTATTTGGGATTTGATCCCGCATCCGCGGGATGGCGCCCGCCGAAGCCGGGCAAGTTTGGTATTTAGTCTCTCTCGGATCCCGCCGCTTGGCCGTTGAGTGCCCGGGCGATCCGGGCCGTGTTGTCGGCAGAGACACCGGCTTCGGCGGCGCACATCTCCCATTTGCCGAGCGCGTCCGTCACTTGATCGATCAACGTGTTTAACCTGGGTACGGTGGCCACGCCGCACGAGCGGCCGGTCGCGATGAAATCCTCCCGCGTGATGCCCACCCGCCGGCCCGCGACCGACATCTGCTGAGCGGCCGTCCATTTGCCGGGCGCAGGATTATGCGCATAGCAAAGGTCGTAGGCGGGCGCCAATTCCCACTCACCGGCCTCCGTCAGGAGAAACCCGAAATTCTTGGCGTGATCATCGCGATTGCAGCCGAGCACGTTGAAAACCATGCGGCGAAACCCCTCCTGCTTGGCGTCGGGCGCAAGGTTCAGTTTTTCGATCGCAGCAAAATAGTCCTCGTAGGCGTGACCGTGGGTGCCGGGTGCAGAGTAGGCAAGGTGCGCCAGGCCAAAGAGCGAGGCGAAGTGACGCTTGCCTCCACCGTCGGGACGATCAAAGCGGCGCGTCATGAAGTGGGCGCGACCGCCTTCCTCAAACAGCCGGCACTCGGACATGGTGATCCCCGCCCGCCGGGCCATGAGGTGATAGGCGTATTCGATCCGGCCATACCCTTGCGGATCCCGGACCCCGTCGAAGGAGGCGGACACGCCGTCAAACTTCATCAACCAATGTTCAAATCCCGCCGCCGCCTTGGCCTGGCCGGATCGCACCTCTCCGGTTTGCGGGTTGATGGTAACGACGGCCTTGGCGCGCGCGCCGCCCGCTGACGTGCCGACCCGAAGAATTTCGTTCAACTCCTCTTCGCTGCCCAGGGCGACAGCCAGACCCTCCCGCCGCGCCAGCGCCGCGGAGGCGAGTTCGACCAGCCGGTCCACTTCCACCCGTTCCGACTTGGAGTTTTGCTTTCGCAACGACGGCCGAAACTCCAATGCGCCCATTCCGCGATTGCCCATGTAGCACAGCCGCTCCACCGGCGAGAAATCCGCCGGCGACCGCCCCTCCTGGCGCAGCCAGTCGTCGATCAGTGCATTGCCATAGGTATCCGGCAGACTGTCGGCGAGCAGTCCGGGCAGGCCGCCAAAGGATTCATGCAGGTTGGCGAATTGATACGGCCCCGTCCTGAGCGGCATCATCAACGGCGCCAGTTCCACCCCTCCGCGCACGAATTGCGGGGTATACTCAAACACCCCCAGCCGCCGGTCTGCGTCCCAATAGGCGACGCCGGCCTTGGCTCCCTGATAATGCACATCGGCGAAGGGATGAGCCATGAGTTATCGAACACGCTGACGTTGTTTGCCGGCCAGTTTCTGCAACTCGATCGGGCTGGGCACAGGCGCGGGCAACAGATTGGTCAAAGCCTCGCGAAATCCCAGCCCCTGCAACACCCGGGCGAGTGATTCGCTCGTAACCGACCGTCCGTTTTCCAAGGCGGAGATCACGTGTTTGCTCACGGCCGCTTTCGCCGCAAGTTCCTGCTGCTTCAGACCCTGCGCCACCCGCTGGCGGCGCACGCGGTCTCCCAGCTCCTCTAGATCGTTCATAATATCTGTATTTACATGTTTTATATCAGATAACAAGCATTACTTCCGCCAATACAGGATTTATCACCCGATCTAGATCTTGCGCCAAACCCCACCCACCACAATCCCGCTTAAAACTACATTTATCTTATTGATTATAAATATGTTATGTAGATTAGGCATGACATCGTTCGCCCATCAGCGCGTTGAGGGCAACGCGCTCCCCCCTTTTTTTGGGGAATTCCGGTAGGAGCGTGGCGGGCAAGCCCGCCACCTACAAAGAATCCCAACTGACCCCCACCGGAATTTCGCTGCCGTTCGAGCTTTCTTTGGCGTTTAGTCCCGCATCCGTGGGATGGACCCCGCCGCAGGCGCTAAAGAGCCATCACCAACTCGTCCCCCTTCACCTTGAACGCGACTTCGCTGCCTTCGGCGATTTCGTTGCTGATGAGACCACGAGCCAGCTTGGTCTCGATGTGGCGCTGCAGAAAGCGTTTGAGCGGACGGGCACCAAAGACAGGATCGTAACCCTTCTCCCCCACCCAGGCCTTCGCCTTCTTGTCGAGCGTGACGGTGATGCGGCGGTCCGCCAGGCGCTTGTTCAAATCCGCCAGCAGCAGGTCCACGATGCGGGTGATCTCCTCCAAAGTCAGCGGCTTGAAGAGGATGGTTTCGTCGATGCGGTTGAGGAACTCCGGACGGAACGACCGGCGCAGCTCCGCCATCACCGCCTCACGCACGCTCTCCGGGATGGTGTCCGACGTCACCCCTTCCAACAGGAAGCGGCTGCCGATGTTGGACGTCATGATGATGATGGTGTTCTTAAAATCCACCGTGCGTCCCTGCGAGTCAGTGATGCGTCCGTCGTCCAACACCTGCAGGAGCACGTTGAAGACATCCGGATGGGCTTTCTCGATCTCGTCGAAGAGCACCACAGCATAGGGTTTGCGGCGCACGGCCTCGGATAGCTGGCCGCCTTCGTCGTAACCCACATAGCCGGGAGGTGCGCCGATCAGGCGGGAGACGCTGTGCTTCTCCATGTATTCGGACATATCCAGGCGGATCATCGCCGCCTCACTGTCGAAGAGGGTCTCAGCCAGGGTCTTGGCCAGCTCCGTCTTGCCCACGCCGGTGGGGCCAAGGAAAAGGAAGCTGCCGACCGGTCGACGCGGATCCTTGATGCCCGCGCGGGCGCGCAGGATCGCCTCGCCGGCGAGCTGCACGGCCTCGTCCTGGCCGATCACGCGTTCATGCAGAACTTCGCCCAGACGGAGGAGCTTTTCCTTCTCGCCCTCAACCAGGCGCGTGACGGGTATGCCCGACCACTTGGCCACAATCTCCGCCACTTCCTCGGTGGAAACCTCTTCCTTGAAGAGCTCGGTCTTGCTGCCCTCGGTTTCGAGTTTCTTCAACTCGGCCTCCAGTTGCGGGACGCGACCGTGGCGAAGCTCGGCAAGTTTGTTCAGGTCGTAGGCGCGCTCGGCCTTCTCCAGCTCGATGCGGGTGGCGTCGAGCTCCTCGCGTACCTTGCGCACGCGGTCGACGGATGCCTTCTCCTGGTCCCACTTGGCCTTGAGGGCGGTGGCCTGGGTGCGGGCATCGGCCAGCTCGCGGCGCAGCGCCTCAAGGCGCTGCTTCGAGGCGTCGTCCTTCTCCAGCTTGAGCGCGGCCTCCTCAATCTCGAGCTGGAGGACGCGGCGCTGGAGCGCATCGAGTTCCTGCGGCGCGGAATCCATCTCGGTGCGGATCATGGCACAGGCCTCGTCGATCAGGTCGATGGCCTTGTCGGGCAAAAAGCGGTCGGCGATGTAGCGGTTGGAAAGGGTGACGGCGCTGACGAGCGCGTTGTCCTGGATGCGGACTCCATGGTGCAGCTCGAAACGCTCGCGGATTCCGCGCAGGATGGAGATGGCGTCCTCGATGGAGGGTGGCTCGACCAGCACGGGCTGGAAGCGACGCTCAAGGGCGGCGTCCTTCTCGATGTACTTGCGGTACTCATCGAGCGTGGTGGCACCGATGCAGTGCAGTTCGCCGCGGGCCAGCATGGGCTTGAGCAGGTTGCCGGCATCCATCGATCCCTCGGTCTTGCCGGCACCGACGATGGTGTGGAGCTCGTCGATGAAGAGGATGATGCGCCCGTCGCTCTGCTTGATCTCGTTGAGCACGGCCTTGAGTCGCTCCTCGAACTCGCCGCGGTACTTCGCGCCGGCGATGAGCGCGCCCATGTCGAGCGCGAACACCGTCTTGTCCTTCAGGCCCTCGGGCACGTCGCCGCGCACGATGCGCTGCGCAAGCCCCTCGGCGATGGCGGTCTTGCCCACGCCGGGCTCGCCGATGAGGACGGGGTTGTTCTTGGTCTTGCGGGAAAGGATGCGAATGGTGCGGCGGATCTCCTCGTCGCGACCGATGACCGGGTCCATCTTGCCCTTGCGGGCGTGGGCCACGAGGTCGATGCCGTACTTCTGGAGGGCATTGTAGGTGCCCTCGGGGTTGTCGGTGGTGACGCGCTGGGCACCGCGAAGATCCTTGAGGGCCTTGAGAACCTTAGTGCGGTCGAGGCCGAAGGACTTCCAGTACTTCGCCAGGGACTCGGGCTTGGATACATCGATCAGCCCGAGGAAGAGATGCTCGACGGACACGAATTCGTCCTTGAGCTGTTTGGCCTCGGCTTCGGCACGAGCGAGGACGTCGTTGACGGCCTGGGTGACATAGATCTTGGACGTGTCCACACTGCCGGACACCCGCGGAATCCGGTCAAGTTCACGTTCCACGGAGAGCTGGAGGGCGGAGGCCGTAAGACCGAGCTTACCTGCGAGGGCGGGTACAATGCCGTCCTCCTGCACCAGCAGGGCATGCAGCAGATGCCATGTATCGACCTCGTGGTGCGAACGTCGGCGGGCCTCTGCCTGAGCATCGGTGACCGCCTGAGCGGACATCTTGGTAAACTTGTTGGGATCCATGATGCCAGCGACTTTGCATGGCCCGCGCCAAACTGTCCGAACCAGTTTACGAGGGAGGCCAAGCCCGAGACCAGGCACCGAGGGACAAATTGCACCGCCAAAAGTGGGCGGGCCGACGCAGAATGGCGCGCTAGGGAGCGTGGCCTATGGCCTGAGACAATCCCTACGGCATTCAATGTCAGGAACCATCATTGATTCAGTGTCACCGCTCCCCATCGGAGCGATAGCTGACCCAAAAAGAATGCTCGCGAAAGGCGCTACGTCCCAAAAAGCCAATTACATCCCCTATGCATTTTGCTTTTTAATCTTTCACGCCCTCCGCGAGCAAAGCGAAGAATTGGGTAACCGGGGATAAGAAATCGAAGTATTCAGAAGACCGTGGGACGACCCTGAAGAATTAACCGTACTCATTGTTAATTGGAGCCTAATTAGCATGTCCAGATAATCTGTGTTTCACACCCGGGAACGCTGTAGATGAATGAATCTCTTACGTTCCGTATTAGGTTTGTTTAGTCGACACCTTGTTGCATCTGCAAATTTCAAGGGATTAAAAATTTTCAGCAGGGCACCGTATTACGGTCTGTTGCTGAGAATGGGGTAATCGATCAACTGCCAACTTCCTCCCATGAAAATCCGTATTGATTCAACCCGGCCGGTCGTTCACTTGTTGGCCCTCATGTCGGACGCTTAGCTCAGTTGGTTAGAGCACCTGCTTCACACGCAGGGGGTCGTTGGTTCGAGTCCAATAGCGTCCACCATCCCATTTCCCGCCTCTCGCACCGCACGAAGGCGGGTTTTTCGTGGCCGATAATCAACCGTTGGCGAACACCCGGTTCGCCGGGGCCCCGGCGGCCAACTCCCGGTACAAATCCGGGATCGACCGGCCCGACCTGAAGGCCTGCACCAGACGCGCCGCCAGCGGACCTTCGCGGAGATAAATGCCCAGCGCCTCCTGTTCGGCGGGCGAGGCGTCCCGGCAGGGGTCGAGCCGGGTGATGACCGCCCGCCACCAATCCATGGCTCCCACCGGCTGGTCCGGCGGCAGCCCGGCCACGTGCAGCATTGTCGGATCAGCCACCACCGCGGCCCCACCCTGCTCCACCGCTGCGTTGAACAGATTCGCCAGCGGGGCCACCGGGACCGCCTGCTGCGCCGCCAGCGACAGGTGGGTCTCCGCTGTGAGTTCGCTCAACAGCGCCACCACGGTGCGCACGATCGCGAGGTCGGCCGCCGGACACTCCTGGAGGTCGAGCAGGCGGATCTCGATGCTCCCGCGGTCGAAGCGGGCGATGGCACCGCGCGAGTTGGTGAACACCGGCTCCAGCACGCCATCCGGATCATGCGGTGTCAGCTGCGCTGCGATGGGGCCGTAAATCACCCGTTCGTAATCCGCCTGCGAATACACCGGCTCGGGAATGACCGCACCGCACAGGGCGGGCAGCCGGGCCGAGTTTTTCCGGTAAAAAGCCAAACGGTTGTCGGGAATGCCCGTGAGCCGGCCCTCGACGAAGGGCGAGGCCGCCGCCAGCGCAGGCAGCAGCGGCAGCACCAGGCGGATGGCTGCGTGCAAGCGGCCGAACTCCGCGTCGTTGGCGAACGGCAGGTTGAGGTGAATACTCTGGAGGTTGGACCAGCCGTGGCCATGGCAGTCGAAGATCCGGTCGAACGCGGCATAAACCTCGCTGTACTCGTGCGTCCACAGCACCGCCTCCGCGGGGGTCATGGTCGGATGCATGGCCGTCGGCAGAATGCGAGCACCCTGCAGGGAGAGACGTTGATTGATCTCGCGCAGTTCGGCGGCAAAGGCGTCCGCCAGTCCATCGAGTGACGCCACCGGATCCGCGGTTTTGAGTTCGATCACGTGCGCCACAAGTTCGTTGGACCAGCCGAGGGCTCCGCGCGCCACATCGGAGACGGGCCGGCCGGCCGCATCGACCAGCACCCGGTCGGCCCAGGGTACGACGCCCAGGCCGGGTTCACGCACGATCATGTACTCCAGCTCGACGCCGAAGCAGGAAAACAGGGGGCGGGCCGCGCTCATTCGCCGGTGCGACGGTCCTTCTGCCGCTCCAGCCTGCGCACAAAATCCTCCATGATCCGTGAGTAGAGCGTGTCCTTGAGCAGGGCGTCCCCGTAGCCGGCATCGATCGAGGGGTTGTCGTTGACCTCGATCACGCAGGCGACCCGGCCGACCTGCTTGAGATCGACCCCATAGAGTCCGTCGCCGATGAGACCGGCCGCGCGCACCGCCGCGCGGATGATCGCGGGAGGCACGAGTTCAACCGGCACCGCCTCGACCCGGCCATAGTCGGCTTCCCCATCCTTGTCCTTGGAGATGATCTGCCAGTGCTTGCGGGCCATGAAATACTTGCAGGCGTAGAGCGGCTTGTGGTCGAGGATCCCGATCCGCCAGTCGAAGTCGGTGGCGACGAACTCCTGGGCCACCAGCAGCTCCGTGTCCTCAAAGAGCTTTTCCGTCTGCGCGGTGAATTCCTCGCGGGTGCTCACCTTGGTGACGCCCTGTGAAAACGCGCTGTCGGGCTGCTTGAGGATGATGGGGAAGCCCAGCCGGGCGCAGACATCATCCAGGTTGTCGCGATGCACGATCACGGTCTTCGGTGCAGTGATGTCGTGGCGGTCCAGCAGCTCGGCCAGATAAACCTTGTTGGTGCAGCGGAGGATCGACTGCGGGTCGTCGATGACGATCAGGCCCTCCGCGCGGGCGCGGCTGGCGAAACGAAAGCTGTAGTGGTTGACCGCCGTGGTCACCCGGATGAAGAGCGCGTCAAACTCGGCCAGGCGCGCATAGTCGTCGCGGGTGATCACCTCCGCTTCCATGTCGAGATCGGCGGCGGCCTCGATGAATTTTTCGATGGCCCTTTGGTTCGACGGACGGTGGATATCGGCGGAGTCGTGCAGGATGGCGAGGTGATAACGGGGCGGGGTCTTGCGGGCGGGGGTCGGGCGGCGACCGGCGCAGTAGTCGCGGGCGACCTCGGTGACGAAAGGCCGGTGGGATTCGGGAATCTCCGAAGCCGGGATGGGGGCGATATCATTGAGCTCCCAGCGGTCGTCCACCTTGACGAAATGCGCGCGCAGCAGGGGGGCCTGGAATTGGTTGAAGAGCTGCTGGGCCAGCCGGTCGTAGGTACGGGCGAGGTTGCGGGCGAAGTAGATGCTGAGCGTGAAGGTGCGGCCCTTGATCGGGGCGAGGGATTTTTGGATGAGGTCGTCGATCTCATCGGAGACGATGCGGGCGACAAAAGGGGACTTGAAGTCCTGGATCGTCGCGACGCTGGGCTGGGGCCGGTGGCCGCGCGCCTCGGCGAGGAGTGACACGTAGTAGCCGATCGACTGGTAGCGATAGGACCGGCACAGGTTGTAGATGCGGGCGTGGCGCAGGTCGGTATAGCGCGGGTCGGTGAGGTAGGCGCGCGCGGCGACGACTTCGACTCCGGGAATCTCGAAAGGCCAGCGGTCCGGGTTATTGACGACGATGAGGCTTGGCACGGGAGGTACCGGCGGGTGAGCCGGAAGCGTTTTCGATGATCAGGAGGTTGGCGTCGTAGGTGAGGACACCCAGAAGGATGGAGGTGAGCACCCGGTTGATGTCGATGGAATATCGGCGGGTCGGCGAATGGGGGTTGGACTGGAGGGGATCGGCCACGAGGATCTCGCGCGCCTTGCGGTCATAGCCGTAAAGCACCACGAAATGTCCGGCCGGAGCGCCGCGGACATCATCCTCGATGTCCTCCGGACCATACTCGCGCATCGCCCGGTGGAGGTAGGTCGAGCTGAGTCCGGTGATGATGGGATGCCCCTGGTGGAGGTGGCGGCGGATAAGGGGGCCGCTGAGAGGTTCAAAGCGAAGTTCGCCCCCCAGCCGGAGAAAGTCGATGTAGGCACGGCAGGCGACCTTGAGCTTGGCGGAGCGCTTGGCCTTCGCCTGGGCGGCGAGCTTGGCCATCAGCACCTCCGGGCCGGCCTCGAACCAGGTCGGGTCAAAAACCAGGAGATTGTAGGCGTACATGGTCACGCGGAAACCGCGATTCACGGCATCGCGGGCGAGCAGGGCTCCAAGCGTTCCCCCGGTGCGGAGTCGGGGCACCTCGCGGATGAGACGCTCGAGCGGCACATGATGCCCGAGGTAGTGGTATACGGCGTGCAGGCAGGTAGGACCACACGTGGAGTCGTCCGGCTGGGACAGGATGTCCAGTTCGAGTTGGTGCCGGCGAGGGCGGGCGGTGCGGGCCATGGCGGGCGAGCATGCACCCCCGGCCGTTGGTGCCAAGCGCGGGTTGGAAGTTAGATAATGGATGGTGGAGAGTAGAGGCTCGCGGGCGGGGCCGGCGGCCGTAAGGTGCCGGGATGAAGGTCCCCGACAGCGGCATGCCCGACGAAACCTACTGGGAATCATTGTTCGACATCGATTTGATCCTGGAGCGCCTCGGCCTTGACCCGTCGGTCCGGGACGTCGCTGAGCTGGGTTGCGGCTATGGCACCTTCACGCTGCCGGTGGCCCGACGCATCGCGGGCCGGGTGCACACGTACGATCTTGAACCGGAAATGTGCTCACACACCCAACGGCGCGCCGGCGAGGCCGGGATCAGCAACATCCAAGTGAACCTCCGCGATGTGATCAACGACGGCTTCGGCCTGGACGACGCCTATTGCTATGCCTGCCTGCTCTTCAATATTCTCCACTGCCCGGAAGCACCGGCCCTGCTGAACGAGGCCGCCCGCATCGTCCGCCCATCGGGCCGAGTGCTCGTGATCCATTGGCGTTCCGATGTAAGAACGCCACGTGGACCGGCACTCGAGGTACGTCCCCGTTACGAGCATGTTTTGGCATGGGCAGAATCAGCCGGGCTCACCGCCAGCCCTGAAATCTTGCTGCCCTCGTGGCACTTCGGGGTCATCCTGACGAAATAAGAAACGATTGCCGTCATGGATCCCGCCACCCTGCTCCATCGTCTCGAGGAGGAACGCAGCCGTTTTCTCGCCTTTCTCACCACCCGTCTGGGCAATGCGACTGACGCCGAGGACCTGCTGCAGCACGCTTTCGTCAAAGCCCTGAGGCACGCGGAGGAATTGCGGGAGGAAACGCGTCTGAATGCCTGGTTTTACCGTATTCTGCGCCATGCCATCATCGATCATGTGCGGAGCCGTCGCGCAGCGGCCGGCCGCGATGAGGAATGGGCCCGCCGGGTGTTCACCGATCCCGCGGCCGAAGCCCACCTTTGCGCATGCCTGAATGGAGTCATCGCCACGCTCAGGCCCACCCAGGCCGAACTCATCCGCAGAGTTAGCCTGGATGGCGAACCCGTGGCAGCGGCTGCCGCTGCACTGAACCTGAGCGCCGGCAACGCAAGCGTCCTGCTGCACCGGGCCCGCG
>JBGTGS010000271.1:0-63364 GCA_041746615.1 Opitutaceae bacterium
GTGCTGATCTGGGGCGGAGGGGCCGCGCCGGGGCCGCCTTCGGGGCCCTGCAGGCGGGCATTGCGACTCAGCAGTGAGAGCATGTTCTCAAAAGCCTGCAGGTTGGACGCGCTGCGGAAGAGCCCGGTGCAGATTTGCAGCCGGACGTTGCGGATGAGTTCCTCAAAGTACTTGAAGGCCTCGCCCTTGTATTCAACCAGCGGATCCTTCTGTCCGTAGCTGCGCAGGCCGATGGAGCGCCGGAGATCCTCCATCTCGGTGAGATGCTCCTGCCAGTGATGGTCGATGGCGTTGATTACCACGTAGCGCTCGAGGGCTCCGAGAGCCTCGGGAACCTCCACCGACTCCTTGACGGCGTAGGCCTTTCGAATGCGTTCCAGAACCGCGGCGGCCAGGGCCTCGACCCCGTCCTTCTTGACCTCGCCCACGAGCAGGCCGATAGGGAAATGGGTGTTGACCCAGCCCACCAGGCTCTCGATCGCCGACTGGGAGGGGCCTTTGCTGTCATCAAAGCCGGCCGCCTCAATGCGTTCCAGCAACTCCTCCTCGATCTGCTCGAAAATGATGTCCTTGGGACGGTCGGAGTGGATGGCACCGTTGCGGATGCCATAGATGACCTCGCGCTGCTTGTTGAGCACGTCGTCATACTGCAGGAGTCGCTTGCGGATGGAGTAATTCTGCTGCTCGACCTTTTTCTGGGCACTCTCGATCGAACGGTTGAGCCACGGATGCTCCAGCTCCTCGCCCTCCTTCATCGAACCTTCCATCAGCTTGGAGGCTAGGTTTCCCTGCAGAAACAGGCGCATGAGGTCATCCTCGAGTGAGAGGAAGAACTTGGTGGAACCGGGATCACCCTGGCGTGAACAGCGTCCGCGGAGCTGCCGGTCAATACGACGCGACTCATGGCGGCCGGTACCGAGCACGTGGAGGCCGCCGAGTTCGCGCACGCCCTCCCCCAGCTTGATGTCGGTGCCGCGGCCAGCCATGTTGGTGGCGATGGTGACGGAGCCGCGCAGTCCCGCGCGCGACACGATCTCGGCCTCCTGCTGGTGGTATTTGGCGTTCAGGACCGTGTGGACGATACCGGCGCGCTTGAGCATGCGGGAAAGCACCTCGGACGACTCCACGCTCACGGTGCCGACCAGCACCGGCTGGCCCCGCTTGTTGGCCTCCTCGATCTCCCTCACCGCCGCATTGTACTTGTCGCGACGGGTCTTGAAAATGGAATCGTTGCGGTCGACGCGGATGCAGGGCTTGTTGGTCGGGATGACCTGGACCGAAAGCCGGTAGATGTCGTTGAACTCGGTCGCCTCCGTCTCGGCCGTGCCGGTCATGCCGGCCAGCTTCTCGTACATCCGGAAATAATTCTGGATGGTGATGGTGGCATAGGTGCGGGTCTCGCGCTCGATGGTGACATTTTCCTTGGCCTCGATGGCCTGGTGGAGCCCGTCGGACCAGCGGCGGCCGGGCATGACGCGGCCGGTGTTTTCGTCCACGATCATCACCTTGCCGCCTTGGACGACGTATTCGACGTCGCGTTCGTAGATGGAATAGGCCCGGAGCAACTGCGAGATGGCGTGGATCTCCTCGGAGATCTCGGCGTAGCGCTTTTGGGATGCCCCTTTCAATTCCTCACGCTTCTCCGGCGTGACCGAACCCTCCTTGTCGAGGTCGGAAAACTCGGTGGCGAGATCGGGCAGGACGAAGGCATCGGGATTCTCCGGCCGCAGGAGGCGACGACCCATATCGGAGAGATCGGCCTGGTGCTGCTTCTCGTCGATGGAATAGAATATCTCTTCCTTAAGGCTGTAGAGTTCCGCCTTTTGAAAGTCGGAATTGAGTTCAGTCTCGAGCTTGTCGAGGGCCTTGCGCCACTCGGGATTCTCCATCAGGCGGAGGAGGAGCTTGTTGCTGGGCTGGCCGATCTTGACCTGGAGCAGCCGGCGGAAGGCCTCCACCCGGTTGTCGGCGCTGGCATCGGCTTTCTCCAGCAGTTCCTTCGCCTGACTGACGAAGCGGTTGCACAGGCGGGTTTGCTCGCTGACGAGCTTCTCGACTCCGGGTTTGAGGCGGGTAAAGGGCTGCTCGCGCTCGATGGGGGCGGGGCCGGAGATGATCAGCGGCGTGCGGGCCTCATCCACGAGGATCGAATCGATTTCGTCCACGATGCAGTACCAGTGGTCGCGCTGGACCTGATCCTCCTTGCGCGTGGCCATGCCGTTGTCGCGCAGGTAGTCGAAGCCGAATTCGCTGGCGGTGCCGTAAGTGATGTCCCGCCCGTACATCTCACGCCGGAGCGAAGGCGGCATCTGCTGCTGGATGCAACCCACGCTGAGGCCAAGGTAGGTGTAGAGGGTGCCCATCCACTCGGAGTCGCGGCGGGCAAGGTAGTCGTTGACCGTGACCAGCTGGGCATTGCGGCCGTTGAGCGCATTGAGATAAAGCGGAAGGGTCGAGACCAGGGTCTTGCCCTCGCCAGTGGCCATCTCAGCGATCTTGCCCTGATGGATCGCGATACCGCCGATGAGCTGCACGTCGAAGTGAACCATGTCCCAGGTCAGCTCATGCTCGCAGACACTGATCTTCCGGCCGCAGAGACGACGGGCGGCATTCTTCACCGTGGCAAAGGCCTCGGGCAGGATCTGATCAAGGGTTTCGCCTTGCTTGATACGGGAGCGGAACTCATCGGTCTTGGCCCGCAACTGCTCGTCTGTGAGGGTCTGGCAGGAGGTTTCCAGCTCGTTGATGCGGGCGACCAGGGGGCGGCACGATTCCAGAAACTTCCGATAATGCCGGCCGGCGAGGCGTTTGAAGAGGAAAGAGAGCATGAAGAGGAGAGAGCGTAGAATGCACCACGATCTTGGCAAATGACAAATATCAGGGCGAAAGGAGCCGTTTACCTCGGAGGAATGACGGCTTGCTCCCGGAATTGAAGCAACCGGCGCGCGGGCACATCGGGGCAGTACTGCCCGGAGCCCAGACTACGGCGGGCCGTAATGACACGCCAGCTGCCAGGTTGGAGGCCTCCCGCCTGCCGGCGTCAGACTTGGGTCTTGAAATAGGTAATCGTAAGCTTGAGGCCCTCCTCAAGCGGGATGATTGGCTCCCATTTCAGGTGTTTTAGTGCCAGTGAAATATCCGGCTGGCGTTGACGCGGATCATCGGACGGCAGCGGCTTGTGAACGATCTTCGAGGGGCCGCCCACCAGCTTGAGGGTGAGTTCGGCGAGTTGCAGCATGGTGAATTCACCGGGATTCCCAAGGTTTACCGGACCAACGGTCCCGGTCTGGTTCATCAAACGGACAAATCCCTCGATCAGGTCGTCCACATAGCAGAATGAACGCGTCTGGGTGCCATCTCCGTAGATGGTGATATCCTCACCCTTGAGTGCCTGCATGATGAAATTCGAGACCACCCGGCCGTCGTTGGGATGCATGCGCGGGCCGTAGGTGTTGAAGATGCGCGCGACCCGGATATCGATCTTGTTCTCCCGGTGATAGTCGAAGAACAGCGTCTCGGCACAACGCTTGCCCTCATCGTAGCAGGAGCGGCGGCCGATGGGGTTCACATGTCCCCAATAAGTCTCGGGCTGGGGATGCACCTCGGGATCGCCATAGACCTCGGAAGTCGAGGCCTGAAACACCCGCGCCTTTACGCGACGGGCGAGGCCAAGGCAGTTGATCGCACCCATCACCGAGGTCTTGGTGGTCTTGATGGGATTGTACTGGTAGTGCGGCGGGGAGGCGGGGCACGCGAGATTGTAGATCTGCTCGACCTCGAACTTGAAGGGATCCGTCACATCGTGGCGGACAAACTCAAAGGACGGGTTTGTGAGCAGGTGAGAGATGTTGGCTTTACGTCCGGTGAAGAGATTGTCGAGGCAGACGACCTCGTGCCCGTCCTTCAGCAGGCGGTCGCAGAGATGGGAACCAAGGAAGCCGGCGCCGCCGGTGACGAGGATGCGCATAGGATGGAGAACGTGTTGGGAAGCACAGACCTTGGCCAGCAAATCCTAAGCGGTAGGGGTTCCCCCGATCCCATGGCTGCCGCCGATCGGCCTCGGCAATTGCAAATATTTTTATTTTCGCTTTCGCAAGGCCACCCCGGCCTCGTAGCGCTCGATCCATGTTCGGTGCCAAGGGCCATAGTCCCCGGCTTCAATGCGGGCCCGGGCCTGGGCCATGAGATCGAGGTAGAAATGAAGGTTGTGCAGCGTCAGCAGCGTGCCGGCCAGCATCTCCTCCGCCAGCACCAGGTGTCGCAGGTAGGCCCGGGAAAAACGCGTCGTGTAATTATTCACGCCTTCCGCGATGGGATTCGGATCGGTCCGAAATTTCTCGTTGCGCAGGTTGAGCGGGCCGTCCGGCGTGAACACGAGCCCATTGCGTGCGACTCGCGATGGCAGCACGCAATCGAACATGTCCACGCCGAGCGCAATCATCTTCAACAGCTGCGGAGGGGTTCCCAGCCCCATGGTGTAACGGGGCTTGTCCTCGGGCATGAACGGAGTCGTCGCCCCCACTTGCTTGAGCATCTCTGGCTCCGGTTCACCCACACTGACTCCGCCCACGGCGTAGCCGGGAAAGTCGAGGGCGGCCAGGGACTCCGCCGCCTCGCGCCGCAGATCGTCGAAGGTCGAGCCTTGCACGATCGCAAACACATGGTGTCCTGCCGCGATGAACCCGCTGTCGGTCGCGATTTCGCGGCATTGCTCCGCCCAGCGAAGGCTGCGGTCCACGGCCCGCCGGCATTCCTCATGGGAACAGGGCCATGGGGGACACTCGTCGATAACCATGGCGATGTCGCTGCCGAGGTTGGCCTGGATGGTCATGACCTCGCGCGGCCCCAGAAAAAGCCTGGCCCCGTCCAGATGCGACTGGAAGGCGATGCCGTCGTCGCGGATGTCACGCAGCTTGGCCAGGGAGAACACCTGGAACCCACCGCTGTCCGTCAGAATCGGCCCATCCCAGCCCATGAACCGGTGCAGCCCCCCGAGGTCGCGGATTACCTCACTGGTCGGCCTCAGGTTCAGATGGTAGGTGTTTCCCAGAATGATCTGTGCGCCGATCGCGTGCAAATGCTCGGGAGTCAACGCCTTCACCGTCCCCTGCGTGCCCACCGGCATGAAGACCGGGGTTTCCACCACCCCATGGCGCGTGGTGAGCCGGCCGCGACGGGCCGCCGTGGCCGTATCGATATTCAGGAGTTGGAAGTGATCAGTCATGCGGATCGGTTCCCCATGCCGGATACGTTCATCGAGCAAATGCCGGGCGTAAAGCCCGACCTGCAAGCACCGACCCCGCACATCCACCATGGCGGATTGCACCCCGGCCATTCCCCCATTGCATTCAGCCTTTCAGCCTCTAAGCCTTACAACCCTTCTCTATCCGTGCTGCTGGTCATCGACAATTTCGACTCCTTCACCTTCAACCTTGTCCAATATTTCGGCCAGTTGGGCGTGGCGCAGCGCGTGTTTCGCAACAACGAGATCACGCCCGCCGAAGCGGTCGCGCTGAATCCTGACCGCGTGCTGATCTCCCCCGGACCCTGTTCTCCAAGCGAAGCGGGGGTCTCGCTGGAGATGATCGCCGCCTTCGCCGGCCGCAAGCCGCTATTCGGGGTATGCCTCGGGCACCAGTCCGTCGGCCAGCACTTCGGAGGCCGGATCGTCCGCGCCGAGCGACTGATGCATGGCAAGACCTCCCCCATTTTGCATCGTAACACCGACCTTTTCCTTGGCCTGCCCCAGGGCTTCCCTGCCACCCGCTACCACTCGCTGCTGGTTGAGCGGGCAACCCTCCCCGACTGCCTGGAGATCACCGCGGAGACCGTCGAGGGCGAGATCATGGGCCTGCGCCACCGCTCCCTGCCCGTCTGGGGCGTGCAGTTCCATCCCGAGTCCATCGCCACCGAGGGTGGAATGCAGATCCTCCGGAATTTTCTGGCCCTTAACTGACCCGACCCATGCGTTGCCCCAAGTGCACATCGATCGAGGACAAGGTCATCGATTCCCGCATCAGCAAGGAAGGCAGCTCCATCCGGCGCCGCCGCGAGTGCCTCGAATGCGGCCACCGCTACAGCACGACCGAGCTGCTGGTGCGCGAGGGCATGGTCGTGATCAAGCGCGACGGCCGCCGCGAGGATTTCGATCGGGAAAAACTCGTGCGTGCGGTGCGCGCAGCCTGTCACAAGCGTCCCGTCGACGCCGAACAGCTCACCATGCTGGTCGAGGATGTCATCGACATCCTGGAGGCACAGTTTGAGAGCGATATCCCCTCCCGCGCCATCGGCGATGCCGTCATGGAACGCCTGCGTCGCATCGACCAGGTGGCCTACGTCCGGTTTGCCAGCATCTACAAGCAGTTCCGCGACGTCGCGGAGTTCATGCACGAGATCAACGCGCTGGAAAAACCCAAGCAATGACGTCGCGCGACGAACTGCGCCGCCTCCATCTCATCGACGGACTGTTCGCCCACGTCACGGGGCACGATCTCTATCTTGCACGCCAGATCAAAGAGGCCATCGCCTTCAGCCTGACCGAGCTTGAGGAACAGACGCGCGAGCACCCGGAGTATGCCGCGAAGTACGATGCCGCCTTCAATGCCGCGGCCGCCGATCTCCTGGCCAAGCTCTTCACCCACCTGCCCCGCCACGGCTTCTACCATTGGGATGCGTCCCTCACCCTCGCCTCCGCCACCCCCCTGTTCACCCGGGCCGAAGTCATGGCGGGATTGAAGCACCTCGCCCGCTATCGCGAGGCCACCCTGCTCGTCACCAATCTGCGACCGGCCCTGATCCCACCCAGCCGCCGGGCGACCCCCAGGCGCAAGCGCGAGTATGACGAGGCGCTCTCGTTCATCCACGACCTCGCCGCCGCCCGCACCTCCCACAACGCCCGCCTGCAACTGCTGTTCCTTTAAGAGCAAGTAGAGGATAGTGAGTGGCGAGCATTCCGTGATCGCGGGTGGTGCTGCCCAAACTCGTTCTCATTCTCGTAATCGTTCCTCGTTCTCAATTCTGACCGAGAACGAGAACGACATCAGGGTTTGAGCAACCCCTGGAGGACGACCGTCAGGGTTGAACCCTTGAACTCGCGCTGCCGGCTCCCATGCTTGCGGCCCGCTACTCATTACCTGCTACCCACTCCTTTCCCATGAAGACGATCTTCCAGAAAATCATCGACCGCGAAATCCCCGCGGCCGTCGAACACGAAGACGAGCACTGCATCGTCATCCACGACATCGAACCCCAGGCTCCGGTGCACCTCCTGATCGTGCCCAAGCGCGTGATCCCACGGGTAGGCGAGGCAACCAAAGCCGATGAAGCCGTGCTCGGCCACCTCCTGCTCACGGCGGGCACGGTTGCGAAAAAGCTCGGCCTGCCCCGCGGATTCCGCCTGGTGATCAACCACGGGCCCGACGCCTGCGAAAGCGTCCCTCATCTCCACGTCCATCTGCTCGGCAATCGGCAGATGACTTGGCCGCCGGGTTGAAGGGATGCATTTACGTGACTTACATAGGTTAAAGTCGATAGTATCTGGATCTTATGATTTGCAAAGCTATGATTATCAGCATTCAAATCATAAAATGATGGCATCATTGAAAATCAGGAGTTGAAATCCGGATTTTCAAGGACATTAATAGCGGAGTGAGCATTCTAGATCGAAAGGCCGCCCTTGATCGGGTGAGCAAAGCGTTCGAGATTCACCCGGCGGTCGCGATTGAAGGTCCGCGCCAATGCGGCAAGACCACGCTGTCCCGGATCATTGCGCAGGACAAACCGGCCGTCACTTTCTTTGATCTGGAAAGCCTCGCCGATCAGCAGCGACTCGCCACCCCGGAGCAAACCTTGGGCAAATTGCGCGGCTTCGTGGTGATCGACGAGGTGCAACGCATGCCGGAACTGTACCCCACGCTCCGGGTGTTGATCGACCGGCCCGGCAACCCCGCGCGCTTTCTCCTATTGGGCAGCGCCTCACCGGTAATCGTCCGCGGGGTGTCCGAATCGCTGGCCGGGCGCGTGGCCATTGTCGATCTGGGCGGTTTCGACCTACGTGAAACCGGTGTCGAAGCCATCGACCGGCTGTGGATGCGCGGCGGATTTCCCCGTTCGTATCTGGCGACCTCGGACGAACAATCCGCCGAATGGCGGTCCTATTTCCTAAGAACGTTTTTGGAGCGCGACCTGCCACAGCTCGGAATCACCACCCCGGCTGCGACCCTGCGGCGCTTCTGGACCATGGTGGCGCACTACCATGGTCAGACGTGGAATGCCGCGGAATTTGCCCGCTCGCTTGGTGCCGATGAAAAGACTGCGCGCCGTTACCTCGATCTGCTCCATGGTGCCTTCATGGTGCGCATTCTGCCGGCATGGTTTGAAAACCTCGGCAAGCGTCAGGTCAAGGCGCCTAAAATCTACGTGCGCGACTCCGGCCTGCTGCACGCCCTTCACGGCATCGCGGATGAAGGGCAACTCGCCGGACATCCCAAACTGGGTGCCTCCTGGGAGGGGTTCCTCATCGAACAGATCGTCACGTGTCTAGACACCCGGGATGCCTATTGCTGGGGCACGCACGCCGGGGCGGAGCTCGACCTGATGGTGATGTGGGGAGGCAAGCGCTACGGATTCGAGGTGAAATATGCGGACGCCCCCGGAGCCACCAAGTCCATGCACGTGGCCCTCGCCGACCTCGGTCTGACGCACCTTTGGGTCGTCTATCCCGGAGAACAGCGCTACGACCTGACGGAAAAAATCACGGTCGTGCCGGCACGGGAAATTCCGGCTCTGGTCGCGGGTCTGAAGTCTGGGACGATATTGCGCGAATAAAGTCTAACGGCAAAGCAACCCACGGATTGCATGGGTACGTGGATGCATAATGAAGGCGAATCATCCCCGCGCCTCGAACGTGCCATCGGCACGCTTGGCCACGCGGCGCTTGAGTTCCAACATCATCAGGGTCGATGAGATCACGGCGGGCTTCAGGCCGGACTGCTCAGCCAATGCGTCCAGTGTCAGCAGGGCCCCACCCGCAAAACAGGCCAATACCAGCTGCTCGTCGGTGGTGAGTTCACCCACCGGGGTTCCCGCTGTTCCGCCCGTCTTTTCCGGGATGGGCTGAGGCCGCAGGCCGTCCAGATAGTTCAGCTCATTGAGCACATCGTCCACGCTGGTCAGCAAGGTGGCGCCGTCCCGGATAAGCTGGTGACAACCCGCGCTCGACGGCTGGTCGATCCGCCCCGGTACTGCGAAGAGCAACCGTCCCTGTTCGCCGGCGAAGCGGGCTGTGATCATCGACCCGCCACTGACATCCGTCTCCACCACGATGACGCCTTCGCAGATGCCCGCCACGATGCGATTGCGCATCGCGAAGGACTGACGGTCCGCCCGGCGCCCAAAGGGAAATTCCGACAGGATAGCACCGGTCTCCTCAATCCTCCGATAAAGCGCCAGGTTCTCGGGCGGATAGATCAGGTCGATGCCCGTGCCCAGCACGGCGGCGGTTTTCCCGCCGACCGACAATGCACCTTCGTGCGCCGCCGTGTCGATCCCGCGCGCCAGACCGCTGACAACACAGAAGCCCAAATGGGCGAGGCCCGCCCCGAGCTTTTGGGCCACGGACTGGCCGTAGAGGGTCGTCCGTCGGCTGCCTACAATGGCGATGCAAGGGGCTTCGAATCCGTAACCGCCCTTACGATACAACCCGATGGGAGGGTCGCTGATCTCACGCAGCAGCCGGGGATAGGCCGCATCGCGCGGGGTGATGAATGTGGTCTTCGCCTGGGTCAGTCGTCGCTCCTCCTTCTCCAGATCGAAGTGGTCCTGCCACGCGTTGATGGTCGCACTGATCACCGGCCCCACCCCGCGGACTTGCTCCATCCGCTTCGCCCCGGCCGTGAAAACAGCCCGGGGATCACCTCCGAGCTCGGCCAGCAGGCGATTAAGGGTGATCGGCCCGATATTGGGCAGCGCGTTAAGAACCAGAAACGCCTGGGATTCGGACAGCTCAGTGGACATGGTTGCCAAACAACTGCATCAATCGGAGTGGCCTGAGTCCATGAATAAAGCGGATTTCAACGCCTTCGCAGCGCTTCCCCCAGGAAATCGAGCATCCCCGTGATTTGAACGGCAACCTGCCCATGCGCTTGAGCAAACAGATCCGCCGCCCGGCCATGCCAGATGGCACCCCGGGCCGCCGCCAGCAGGGGCTCTGCAGGATTCTGGGCGAGCAGACCTCCGATCAGACCCGCCAACAAATCCCCACTCCCCCCCCGGGCCAGTATCGGGCCGCCTGAAAGGCTGTGATACACCCTGTGGCCATCGCTGATCCGGGTGACCGGACCTTTCAGCACGACGGTCGCGGAGGTTTGCTTCGCAAACTCCTGCAATTCGCGGCCACCCGCAATACGGGCAAACTCACCGGCATGAGGGGTGAGGACTAGCGGGCCTTGCGCCGCAGTCACGATCTCGGACTTCAACGCATCAGCGTCGAGCACGATTGGAACAGAAGAGGTCCGGACAATCTCACGGACCAGAGCCAAGGTTTCAGGTTCGCGGCCCAGACCGGGACCCATCAGCAGGGATGTGGCCCGTTGCATTCGTTCGCGCAACAACTGAGCCCCTTCCATGGCCAGCCCCCCATCGGGAGTCTCCGGCCAGCCGACCCACATCGCCTCGGGTGCGCGCGCCGCGAACGCCGGGGCCAGTGATTCAGGAACGAAGGCCGTCACCAGCCCCACCCCGCTGCGCAGGGCCGACAGCACACTCATCAGGACCGCCCCCGGATAATTGCGGGAACCACCCAAGACTAAGAGATGCCCGTACGTGCGCTTGTCGCTTTGCGGAGCGCGCAAGATTCTTAGCGGATCGAGTAATCCCGTCCCTAACACCCAATCGCTTGCCTGAGGGAAGGCACTCTCCGTGGCAAAGCCGAGATCGAGATACCGCAGCCGTCCGGCGTTGGGTAGATCGAGCAAGGGTGCTTTCAAGATACCGGTGGCATAGGAGAAATCAGCCCGGAAGGCGTCATCCTCATCCAAGCCACTGGGAAGATCCACGGCGGCACGCAGCCGAACGGGCAAGGTATTGATCCGGTTGAGCAGGGCACGGGTGCGGGCGTCCAGTGGCGGGCGAAACTGAAAGCCGAAAAGACCGTCAATCACGAGGTCGTATGACGGCGCAAGCGTCGTCATACGGATGCCCACCACACGATCCGTAGCAGCATGCACCAGCTGACGCCACGCCCGGGCAGCCAAGGGTCGAAACCCCCGCTGTCCATAGGGAAGGATCACCTCCACCCGCACCGATGGGAAATGCGAGGCCAACCCTGCGGCGGCGAGCAGGGCATCACCCCCATTGTGTCCCTTGCCCGCCATGACCAGCACACGAGCCTGTGGCGAAAGACCGCCGATCTCCTTGAAATCCTCGACCACCGCCCGGGCCACCGCGGCACCAGCCATCTGCATGGCCGGCCACTCCCGATCCTCATCACCATCAAACAGCGACTTTTCGAAGCGTCCCGCTTGTTCGCAGGACAAAATGGGATGACCATACAGGTCCATGTACAAAGTCAGGGGGCTTGGTCGACCGGTGATGATGGCAAAGGAGGGAGGTAAACCGGTCGCTCGGATCGGGCACCGGAGTCCTGGCGGTTCCGGGCGGGGAGCGGGTTGCCCGAAGCACCCGGGCCCTGACGCTCCAGCCTGCCTTCAAGCCGGGCTCGGCGCAAGGCCTCGGGCTCGGTGAATCGCAGGGGGGATTCGGCCGGTGGGTTTGCTTCGGTCATGGGTCGGGTCAAGCGGGGGATCAGGCGGAAATATAAATCGCCGGCCGTCCGCACGACCTCGATGTAATCGCTGAATTCCCCGGTGGCGGAATTCCACAAGGCAACTTCCGTGCGGTTGTCCTCCCACAAAGCATAATCACCCCATTGGGCAAAAACCGCCTCGATAACCGCCAGGCTCGGTCTTCCCGACACGGCAGCGACATTGGCCGGTGGGGCCGGGGGCTCCTCTACAGGCGCCCCTTCGGAGACGGCTTCGTCAACCGCGGGCGGCGCTTCGGTGTTTTCAGGAGATTCCCACTGATAGCCTAGCACGAAGAGAACCCCGGCCGCAAAACCGACCATGACCCAGGAAGGGGCGGTGGAGAGCTTTTCCTTGGGAGGAGGTGAACTGGAGTCATCCATGATACAAACCTAGTCTATCTGATGTCCTTCGCAAAGGGTACTGCAAACGTAACCACGCGGGTGCCAGACCGGCTCAGGGATTCATCCGCGCCTTCATTTCCCGCACGGCTTCCCCGACACCGGTGAATAAGGCCCGGCTGACAATACTGTGTCCGATGTTGAGTTCGTGCAGGTGTGGCAGGGTGCGAACCTCGGCGATGTTGACGTAATTGATGCCATGGCCGGCATTGACCACCAGACCGCACTGGTGCCCGAGAGTTGCTCCCACCCGCAGGCGCTTGAACTCCACCGAGCGATCTTTGCCCGGAAGAGCGTTGGCGTAGGCTCCGGTATGAAGCTCGATCCAGGGGGCACCCAACGCGGCACTCAGTTCAATCTGGGCCTCGTCGGGATCAATGAAAAGACTCGTGGTTATACCTGCCGCGTTCATCGCACTCACGCAGGCCTGCACCCGCTCGCGAAGACCGGCAATGTCGAGGCCTCCCTCCGTGGTGATCTCCTCCCGGCTTTCCGGAACCAGGCATACGGAATCGGGCTTAAGTTTGAGCGCAAATTCTACCATGGCAGGAGTGCAGGCCATCTCGAGGTTGAGCCGGGTGGCGGCCGATTCCCTCAGACGCCACACATCGCGCTCCTGGATGTGCCGCCGATCCTCGCGCAGGTGCACGGTGATGCCATCAACCCCAGCCTGTTCGGCCATGAGTGCAAAGGTGACCGGATCGGGCTCAACGGACCCACCGATGGTATTTTCAGCCTGGCGATACCTGGCCTGGCGCACGGTGGCGCAGTGGTCGATGTTGACTCCCAGAAGGATCATGGAGTTCGCAGATATAATCCGCGGGGCGGGAAAACCAAGAAATGAATCGCCCCCGGGTCCGGTTTCATGGCTTGATCCCGCGAATACGTCCATGCCCCCCCCTGACCAAGCCCCTCAACGGGAGAACCTTCTCCTCAACCTTGTCTGCAACCTTGCCCTGCCCGCTCTGGTGCTTTCACGACTGAGCAAACCCGAGTACCTCGGACCGGTCTGGGGACTGGTCTTCGCACTGATCTTTCCCCTCGGCTACGGCATCTGGGATTTCGTGCAGCGGCGCCAGACGAACTTCATCTCGGTCATCGGCTTTACCAGCGTACTGCTGACCGGCGGCTTGGGTCTGATGAAGGTCGACGGCATCTGGTTTGCGGTGAAGGAAGCCGCCGTACCGGCCATCATTGGAGGTGCCGTGCTCGTCTCAATGAAAAGCCGGCGGCCGCTGGTGCGCCAGTTTCTACTCAACGACCAGTTGATCGACATGCCCCGCGTGCAGGATGCCCTCAACGAACGGGGCAATGAACAGGCCTTCCAAAGGCTCATCGCCAACGCCACCTACTGGCTGGCGGCCTCCTTTCTCCTGAGCGCCATCCTCAATTTCATTCTCGCCCGCTATCTGCTGAAAAGCCCGACGGGAACGGTTGAGTTCAATGCCGAGCTGGCGCGCATGACTCTGCTGAGCTGGCCGGTCATCGTTGTCCCCAGTACTGGGATGATGATGTTCGCGCTCTGGCGGCTGATCCGCGGTCTACGACAGCTGACCGGACTGGACTTCGACCAGATCGTCCGCGCGGAACCGGCCAAGAAGTAAGCGGGCCGGAGTGCAGGCAAAATCTATCCCTCCGCTCACGCGCATGGCTACAGCCAGCCGGTCTTAACGCTTCCCGATGGGGACGTAGTTTCGCACCACGGGACCGACAAAGATCTGTCGCGGGCGATAGATGCGACCCTTGGGGTTGGCGGCGACCTCGCGCCAATTGGCAATCCATCCCGGAGTGCGGCCGATCGCGAACATCACCGTGAACATATTGGTGGGGATGCCGAGTGCACGCATGATGATCCCGGAATAGAAATCCACATTGGGATAGAGCTTTCGCGAAACAAAATAGTCGTCCTGGAGGGCGGCGCGTTCCAGATTCTTGGCGATCTGGAGCAGTGGATCGTCGATGCCCAGCTTCGCCAGCACATCCTCGCAGGCCTTGCCAATGATCTTGGCCCGGGGATCGAAGTTGCGGTACACGGCGTGCCCGAAGCCCATCAGCCGGTTGCCCTTGCTGCCCGATCTTGCCGCCGCAATGAACCGGGTGCCGTCATCACCCTCGTCGTGGATCGCCTGCAACATCTGCATGACCGCGGAATTGGCTCCGCCGTGGAGGGGACCCGAAAGAGCCGCGATACCGGCGGCGGCTGACGTGAACAGGTTCGCCGAGGAGGAGCCGACCATCCGCACGGTCGAGGTTGAGCAGTTTTGCTCATGATCCGCATGAAGCAGCAACAGCAGGTTGAGCGCCCGCGCGGCCTCGGGAATCGCCGCATAATCCTGATAGGGCTCCGAAAACATCATGTGCAGGAAGTTATCGGCAAAAGGCAGATCCTTGGGGAAGACAAAGGGCAGGCTCTTCTGGCTCCGATAGATCATCGCACCCAAGGTGCGGACCTTCGAGATGAGCACGGCGGCCGCACGGTCAAAATTCTGCAGGTCCTTCTCGAAATTGTTGGTCGCCAACTCTGGATGAAAGGCCGGCAGGGCCGCCACGAGGGAGTTGAGCATGGTCATCGGCGCGGTGTTCTTGGGGAACCCGTCGAAGAGCTTTTGCATCTGCGTGTCGATCGTCGCATGGTCTCGCAGGCGCCCTCCAAAGTCCTTGCGTTGGGTGGATGTCGGCAACTCCCCATAAATAATGAGGTAGGCGGTCTCAACGAAATTGCTGGAGGCGGCGAGTTGCTCGATGGGATAGCCGCGATGCCGGAGCACCCCGTTGTCTCCATCCAGATAGGTGATGCTGCTCTCACAGGATCCGGTGTTACCGTAACCCTGATCATAGCAGATGTAACCGCTTTCGGCCCGCAGCCTGCGCGTATCGATGGCCTGTTCACCCTCGGTGCCGATGATCACGGGCAGGGAGATCTCTTTATCGGCAATCTTCAGGGTGGCGGGAGTGGACGACATGGGGTCCAACAGAGCAAAATTAGCAGAGCTTGCAAAGCAAAGACGACCCAAACCCAAGATCATCTGGCGCCATAAGTGGTCTGCGGCGGTCAGTTTAGATAAATGAATCCTAAACCGAAGCCGCCAGCGCCTCGCGGGCGGTGATTTCCGCGAAATTGCGGTAGATCCGCAAGCCTTTGGCCTGGCTCTTTTCGGGGTGAAACTGGGTGGCAAAACAGCACCCACGGGCAATGGCTGCGGTGAACCTGCCACCGTAATCACACTCCGCCAGCACCAATCCGGGGTCCGCCGGGACACAGTAAAAGCTGTGGACGAAATAAAATGATTCTCCCTCGGTGGAGAGCCCGGCCTGCAAGGGGGAATCCGCCTGCACAAACCGGACCTGATTCCACCCCATGTGGGGTATCTTGCAGGAAGGCGGTAGCTGGAACCGCCGTACGCTGCCGGGAAATATTCCCAATCCGGTCACGTCCCCCTCTTCGGAGTGTTCAAACAACGCCTGCATGCCGAGACAGACCCCCAGGAACGGCCGGTCAGCCTCGATCCAGTCCCGCACGGTTTCAGCCAGACCGGTGGAGCGCAGGGAGCCTACACAATCACGCAAAGCCCCCACGCCCGGCAACACGAGCCCGGCGGCCCCGGCGGACGCCACTTCGGCGGGCGTACGCACCACCCGGGCCTCGGCACCCGAGGCTTCAAGGGCCTTGGTGACGCTGCGCAAATTGCAGATTCCGTTGTCGATGACGGCGATGACGACAGGCATGGGAAATTCCAAGGTAGCAACCGCAGGTGGCGGTGCCACCTGAAAATCTTCCGGCGGCATTACTGTCTAGATGCGGCCCTTGGTGCTGGGCAGCTGGTCTGCGGCGCGGGGTTCGATTTTCGTCGCGGCGTCAAGCGCTCGCGCCAGACCCTTGAAGACGGCCTCAGCCACGTGGTGCGGCTCCTCGCCATATTCGAGTTTCACATGAAGATTCGCACCGAGCGCATTGCTGAAGGCGCGGCAGAATTCCTTCACCAGCACAATGTTGAAGTCGCGCACAAACATGGTGGGGGCCTCCGCCTGGTAGACCAGGTGAGGACGCCCCCCGATGTCGATGACCACGCGCACGAGCGACTCGTCCATGGGCAGAATGAAGAAACCATAACGGGTGATGCCGACCTTGTCACCGAGCGCCTGCCGAAAGGCATCGCCCAATACCAGGCCAACATCCTCAACGGTGTGGTGGTAATCCACGTCTACGTCACCCTTGCAGGAGACCTCCAGGTCAAAGAGCCCATGACGGGCAAACAACGTGAGCATGTGATCGAAGAACGGCACGCCGGTGGCGGTCTTCGCAACGCCGCGGCCATCGATCCCGAGCGTCAGGCTGATGTCCGTTTCGGCGGTTTTGCGGGTGAGGGTTGCTTTGCGTTCTGTTGCCATTCGTCGATTGCTTCGTTGACGGCGAGCATCTCGTCGTCGCGGCCGACGCTGATGCGTAGAAAGGAGGCGGTCAAGGCGTGGCTGGGGAAGATGCGAACGAGTATCTGTCGGGACCGCAGGAATTCATACAGCCCCTGGGCCACCGCGGGGCCGCTCTCGTCGCGGGCGTCCCGGGGTTCGGTAAAGATGAAATTCGCCTGGGATGGATGGGTGAACCAGCCCCGTTTGTCCGACCACTCGGCCATCCAGTAGTCCCGGGTCCGGATGATCTTCCCGATAATGGCGTCGTAATAACCCGGATCCCCCAGCGCCGCCAGCGCCGCCACCTGTGACAGCCGGTTGACGTTGTAGCTGTCGCGCACACGGTCGAGCAGGCTGATGACCTCGGGATGGGCGAGCGCATAGCCCACGCGAATACCGGCCAGCGCATGAGCCTTCGAAAAGGTTCGCGTGACCACGAGATTGGAGTGTCCGGCCAGCAGGGATACGGCGTTCTCGCGCGCGAAAAGTGCATAGGCCTCGTCCACCACGAGCAGCCCGGTGAAGCGTTTCAGCAGCGCCTCTATCTCCACATTGGCAAAGGCCACTCCGGTTGGCGCATTGGGTGAGGTGAGGAAGAAGGCCCGGGCTCCCGAGCTCACCATCTGCTCGATCGGCAGGCGCATATCGCGGCCGAACTCGATGACCCGAGCCGCCCCGTCCTGGATCGCAACCAGCACCGGATAGAGCGAATAGCTTGGCCAGGTGAAACCGGTGGCAGCCCCGGGCCCGCCGAAACAGCGGACCAGCAGGTTGAGCACATCGTCGGAACCATTACCGATCAGCACCTGCTCCTCCCCCAGACCATGGACCTGCGCCACCCGCCGACGAAGCGCGGTGCTTCGGGGATCGGGATAAAGCCGCAGGCCCTCCCCGTCCGTACCGATCTCGGCCCTCAGGGCCTCGGCCACCCGCGGACTCGGACCGTACGGGCATTCATTCGTGTTGAGCTTCACCCAGCCGGGCTCCGTCGGCTGCAAACCCGGAGTATAAGCGTGCAGCTTCGGGATGTGGGGCAAGGCGAGGGAGGAAAGGTCGATCATGGATCAGGATGATTTCAGCCGCTCCATGCCAGGGTCGGATCAAACACGGGCATGACCGTCTGCTGATTATAAACTTCGAACTGCATGTGAGGCTGCGGTGTCACCGCAGTCGGATCGACACCGAACGGCCGTGCGCATCGAGCTTCTCCATGGCAGCAAAGGCGGCGACAACGGGCTCGGCCTTTCTTACCTGGGAACGCTCGTAGCGAACCACACTGGTCCGGCGCATGAAATCAGCGACTCGAAGCCCGCTGAAAAAACGGCCCGCCCGACCGGTGGGCAGGACGTGGCTGGGGCCGGCGGTGAAATCACCCAGCGCGGTCGGGGTATGATTGCCGATCATGATCGCACCGGCCGTAGTGATGGTGCGCAAAAGTTTCTTTTCCGTCCCGCTGCGCACCAGGAGTTCAAGGTGCTCGGGAGCGACATAGTTGGCGATCTGCGCCGCCTCGGTGTGGTTTTTGACCTGGATGGCAAGAAAGCCTTCAGCCAATACCCGCTGGGTTTTTTCCGAGCGGCTGAGCGATTTGAGCTGAACCAGCATCTCCTCGTGAATGGCCCTGATGATCTCCGCAGAAGTGGCCACGAGATAGATTTTTTCCCTGCCGGATCCATGCTCGGCCTGGGCCAGCAGGTCGGCCGCCGCGAAATCCACCCTCGCACTCTCATCCGCAATGACCATCACCTCACTGGGGCCGGGAAGGGAATCCACCCCAACGGTGCCAAATACCTGGCGCTTGGCTTCGCAGACATAGGCGTTACCCGGACCGAAAACTTTGTCCACGGCAGGCACCGTGAGCGTGCCATGGGCCATGGCCCCGATCGCCTGGACGCCTCCGATGCGATAGACCTCCTCGATCCCGATCAGGTGAAGCGCGGCGAGCAATCCATCGGCGACCCGTCCCTGCGAATTGGAGGGTGTAAACACAGCAATCTCCGGGCAACCGGCTATTTTAGCCAGGGTAGCTGTCATTAGGACGGTCGATACGAGCGGCACTTGACCTCCAGGCACATACAAGCCCACACGGCGTATGGGATGATGTATCTCTCCCACGGAAGCCCCCTGCTTGTTCCGACCCGACCACGACTTGGGAAGCCCCTGGCGGTTGAAGGCCAGAATATTGGCATGGGCCGCCGCCATGGCCTGCCGTTCCACGGTGGAGATCCGTTTCGCAGCTGCGGCCATTTCCGCAGGCTTCACCTTGAAATCCCGGGCCCTCAACTTGGCACCGTCAAACTTGGCCGCATAATAGGCTACCGCCTCGTCGCCACGCTGGCGGATATCGGACAGAATGACGGAGACCGCCTCAGTGATCTCCCGCGGAACGGCCGTATCACGGCAAAATTCGGCCAGGTCGGTTTCGAAGGACTTGGAGGCAAACGACAGAAGACGCACGGTGAACGGAATTCGAAAAGCACTACTCCTGCGGAACGCACGGAGCGAGACGAAATTGGCGGTCGCCTGCAGCTGGCCCAGTCAGGGTGTGCTGACCGGCGGCACGGCAAACAAACTGGCAGGGAAGGTCTCGTTGACGACGATCTGCTGAAAAGTAACCGTCACCACCCGCTCCGTGCCATCGGGCAATTCATTTGTCGTGATTACCTTGTGGGGAAAACGAATGCCGCCGGCTCGAATCTCACCTTCCTCCCGGATACGACTCCCTTGCTCGGTTTCGGTGAGGATGAGCCGTCCTGTGCTCAGATCGAAATAACGAAAAAAGATGATGTCGCTGGCATGCGTAAATGCAATCTTGTGGGCTTGGATGCCGTCAATCTCGACCTGACCAAGGTCATCCAACCGGCCGGAGAGCGATTCCAAGCCGCGGAAGAAGGAGAGATTCTCCCACGTATTGGCGCGGAGCCGCCGGATCTGATCGGTCGACATCAGGGTGAGACGCCAGCGGCCGGGATCGGCCGGATCCTCGATCCTCTGCCAACCTTCGTACTCGTCAAGCGCGGTGACCTCTGTGCGAGCAGGCAGGTGGGCGGTGATGCGCTGACGGCGGGGTTTCTGAAAGATGATCTCGATCATCGCCTGTACGGGCACGGGACCCTCCGGGGTGAGTTCAGTCGTCTCCAACTGCCCGATGTATTTAACCGACTGCAGTCCATTCAAGGCCTGCTCGCTGCCCAGATAGGATCGTGCCTTCTTAACCGTCTCGGTTACATCCGCCTGCAAATTGCCCACCATAAAAAAGAGCGCAAAGAGCAAGGTTGGGGTCAGGAGCTTTTTCATATGCACAGATGACATTGGGCTGGATAGGGAAGACAGGCGAGACGTGAAAAAGAGCCACTCATTCCCACTCAATGGTGGCTGGCGGCTTCGAGCTGATGTCGAGGACCACCCGTGAAATCCCGCGGACTTCGTTGGTGATGCGAGTCGAGATGCGCTGAAGCAGGTCGTAGGGAACCCTAGACCAATCTGCCGTCATGGCATCGATGCTCTCAACCACACGGATCGCAATCACATACGCGTAGTTGCGCTCATCCCCGATGACACCCACTGACTTAACCGGCAGAAAAACGCAAAATGACTGCCATACCTTCCAGTATAGACCCGATTTCTTCATCTCGTCCTGCAGGATGAAGTCGGCGTTCCGCAGGATGTCCAGCCGGTCCGGGGTAATCTCACCGATGACGCGGACCCCGAGGCCGGGACCCGGAAAGGGTTGACGCCATACCACCTCCTTGGGCAGGCTCAGGGCGGCACCGACGGCGCGAACCTCATCCTTGAAGAGTTCGCGCAGGGGTTCGAGGAGCTTGAGCTTCATGCGCGCAGGCAGGCCACCCACATTGTGGTGGCTCTTGATCAACGCGGCGGGATTGTTGCCAATGGCGACACTTTCGATGACGTCAGGATAAAGGGTGCCTTGGGCAAGGTAGTCGGCATGTCCAATCGACTTGAGCGATTTCTCAAAGACCTCGATGAAGGTCACCCCGATGATCTTGCGCTTACGCTCAGGGTCGGTGATCCCCTTTAACCGCCGGAGGAAGAGTTTCGATGCATCCACCACCCGGAGGTCGATCTTGAAGTTGCGGGCATAGAGCGATTCCACGGTCTCCCGCTCGCCCTTCCGCAGAAGACCATTGTCCACAAACACGCAGGTGAGCTGCCGGCCGATGGCCCGGTGAATGAGGGCGGCTGCCACCGAGGAGTCAACACCCCCGGACAGCCCCAGAATGACACGCGACTTCCCCACCCGCTCGCGAATGTCCTCCACCGCCCTCTTGATATAGTCCTTTGTGGTCCAATCCTGCTTCGCTCCACATATTCCAACCAGGAAATTGCGTATCACCTCGACTCCCTGCTCGGTGTGGAAGACCTCGGGGTGGAACTGAATCCCATAAAAATTGCGCTCGCGATCCTCGATGACGGCCAGCTCGGAATTGTCGGTAGTGCCGATGGCGGCAAAGCCCGGCGGCATCTTGATCAGGCGATCCCCATGGGAATTCCATACGCGGAGCCTGCGCGGCAGTCCGGCAAAAAGTCTCCCGGCGCGCCGTATCCGCAGCATCCCATGCCCGTACTCACGGTGCTCGCTCTTGGCCACACGTCCCCCCAGTTGATGGCCCATGAGCTGCAGGCCATAACAGATTCCGAGCACCGGAATCCCAAGGGCGAACAGCTCGGGATCCGGCATAGGCGCACCTCGCGTAAAGACACTGCTGGGGCCGCCCGACAGGATTATTCCAATAACACCGTCGTCACGCAGCTGGGTCGCAGGCGCGGAGTGATGATAAATTCTCGAGTATACCTGGCACTCGCGGATGCGGCGTGCGATGACCTGCGTGTACTGGGATCCGAAATCGATGACGGCAATGGTCTGAGCCATAGGGGAAGAGAGCGGGCGACGGCCCGGGAATCAAGCGAGGAGACGGGAAAATTACAGACCAGGGGCGACTCAGAATTTCAGGCGTCCGTTTTGATGACCGCACTGCGGGCATCGTGCGGTGTCGACCGGTCCCGGCACGGCGTAGAGATGGTCGCAGCGGATGCAATGAAAGGTAGTCCGCCGGCGCTCGGCTTCGAACCGGGCATGATCCCGCCGGTCGTAATAGATCCAAAGCCCAAGAAACCCCGCAGCCAGGAGCAGGCAGTAGAGAACGACACCGATGGTGAGATCAAACACGGGATTTGTCTGGCGAACGGAGGCAGGAGCGGAGCAGGGAGTGCGGGTCCGGACCTATACTCGGCAAAAAAAGCGCCCCGGAGCAAGGTTCCGGGGCGCGCGTGGGCAAGGTTGGAGTGAAATCCGGGGATCAGGCCTGCTTGCCGTCCCCGGCGGGTGCTTCGGGTGATGCGGAAGCCGCTGGCTCCGATGCAACCGGGTCGGCGGCCGGCTCATCCTTCTTCACAGACTTGCGGCCCTTGGTGGCGGCCTTCTTCTTCCGGGCCTTCTTGTAGCCGGGATCATCAGCCTTCACAAATTCGATGAGGGCCATCTCGGCGGCGTCACCAAGACGTTGCGCACCCAGCTTGTAGATGCGGGTGTAGCCTCCGGGACGGGACACGAACTCCTTGACCTTCTCATCAAACAAGAGGGCGATGGCCTCCGGATTCCGCACGTCGCGGAGCGCCAGGCGGCGGAGATGGATGGCATCCTTCTTTTCGGTCTTGGCGGCAGCCTGCTTGGCCTTGGTCACCACCTTCTCGATGAAGGGTCGGAGCGCTTTCGCCTTGGTCAGGGTCGTCTTGATGCGACCGTGGGTTATAAGGGAGACAGAAAGGTTGGAGAGCATCGCAGCGCGATGTTCACGGGTGACGCCGAGGGAGGCGTGGTGTTTTTGATGACGCATTGGAGGGTTGGGTTAGGATTAGGGTTCCCGATCGGCAATCCGGTCGCAGCGTGGGGCGACTGCGGACGGCGCGAGAACCGGTACCGGCGCGCGGAGCGCGCCGGTTCAGAGTTCCTTCTTGGTGTCGAGGAGGCGCTCGTCGAACTTCATGCCCAGTGAAAGGCCGAGGGCTTCGAGCTTATCCTTGATTTCGTTGAGTGATTTCTTGCCGAAGTTGCGATACTTGAGCATCTCCTGCTCGGTCTTCATCGCCAGCTCACCCACGGTGGTGATGTTGGCATTGTTGAGGCAGTTCGCGGCGCGGACGGAAAGCTCGATCTCGTTTACCGACATGTTGAGAAGCTTGCGGAGCTTGTTCTGCTCCTCGCTGACCTCGCTTTGCTGGCTCTCGAACTCGTAAGCCTCGTCACTGACGCGGTCGAAGACATCAAGATGGTGCTTGAGGATGGAGGCGGACTGTTTGAGGGCATCGTCGGGGGAGATGCGCCCATCCGTCCACACCTCGAGGATGAGTTTGTCGTAATCGGTGATCTGGCCGACACGGGTGGCCTCGACCGCGTACTTGACGAGGCGGACCGGGGAAAAGAGCGAATCGATGGGGATGACCCCGATGGACTGCTCCTCCTTCTTGTTAAGCTCACCCGGGCAGTAACCGCGGCCGGTCTTGATCTCGATCTCCGCCTCGAACGTGCGGGACTTGTCGAGGGTGCAGATCAGCTGGTCCGGATTGACGATGGTGATGTTGGAGTCGGGCTGGATGTCGGCGGCCGTTACCGTCCCGGCCCGGCTGACCTTGATGGACAGGTTGATCGCCTCGCGCTTGGTCGAGATGATGAGAATCTTCTTCAGATTGAGCACGATGTCGGTGACATCCTCGACGACGCCGTCGATGCTCTGGAACTCATGATTGACCCCCTCGATCTTGACCGAGGAGATGGCGGCACCCTCGATGGAACTGAGCAGGACGCGGCGAAGGGAATTACCGATGGTGTGGCCGTAGCCGGCCTCGAAGGGCTCGGCAATGAACTTGCCGTAGGTTGGCGTGGAGCCTTCCTCGACCTTCGTGAGCTTGTTGGGGAGTTCGAACTTACCGAGGCGTTTGGGCATGGTGGGCTCTGCGGGTTTGAGATGTGATGGTTGGGAAGTGGGAGCGGCTCTTAGAAGCGCGAGTAGAACTCGACGATGAGCTGCTCATTGATGGCAGGCTCCATCTCCTCGCGGGTGGGCAGGCGATTGACCACGCCCTTGTACAGCTCGGCATTGAGCGAGAGCCATCCAGGCACGTTGCGCGCACGGCTTTCCTCGAGATTGCGCGTGGCGATCTGGCGGGAGGTGGGGGTGTTCTTGATTTCCACCTCGTCTCCGGTCTGGACGCTGTACGAGGCGATGTCGACCTTGCGCCCGTTCACGCGCACATGGCCGTGGTTGACGAGCTGGCGGGCGGCGGCGCGGCTCTTGGCAAAGCCCAGGAGGTAAACGATGCTGTCGAGGCGGGTTTCGAGCAGCTGGAGAAACCGCTCGCCGGTGACGCCACGCTCACGCTTGGCCATCTCAAAGAGGCGGCGAAACTGACGCTCAAGCAACCCGTAGGTGTAGCGAAGTTTCTGCTTTTCGTTGAGGCCGATGGCGTATTCGGAAAGTTTGCGGCGCAGGCGCGGGCCATGCTGCCCCGGCGGATACTGCCGCTTTTCGTAGGCCTTGGTGGCACCAAAAATCGGCTGATTGAAGCGCCGGCTGATGCGGGTGGTGGGTCCAATATAACGAGCCATGATGGATTCCTAATTTAAAATTTGGGATTTGAAATCTGAGGTTCCGCAATATGCGTCAGACGCGGCGGCGTTTGGGTGGGCGGCAACCGTTATGCGGAACCGGAGTGACGTCGATGATCGAGGTGATCTCAAGGCCGATGGCCTGGAGGGCACGGACCGCGCTGTCGCGTCCAAGACCGGGGCCCGAAATGCGGATGACCACATCCTTGAGACCGTGGGACATCGCGTTGCGGGCGGCATCCTGGGCCACGATCTGGGCGGCATAGGCGGTGGACTTGCGGGAACCGCGGAAGTTGCACTTGCCTGCGCTGGACCAGGAGATGACCTGACCTTTCTGATCGGTGATCGAAACGATGGTGTTGTTAAAGGAAGCCAGAATATTGGCGACGCCCGAGGTGATGTTTTTGGAGCCCTTGGCCTTGCGGACCTTGATGGCACCAATTTCCTCCTTGAGCAGGTCTTCGGCCGTTGGCTGCTTGGCCACACCGCCGACAAGTTCAACCGGCTTGGCAGGTGCCGCCGTCGGAGCAGCGGTGTCGTCCTTTGAAGCGGGGGCGGGAGCGCCTTTCGGCAGGTTTTCAGCAGAGGCAGAGGCTTTGGGAGCCTTTTCCTTCTTGGGAGCAGTCTTTTCTTCGGCCATGATGGGAAAGGGTTAGGCTTTTGCTTTGGTGACGCCAACGGTGCGGCGCGGGCCCTTGCGGGTGCGGGCGTTGGTGCTGGTGCGCTGACCGCGAACGGGCAGGCTGCGTCGATGGCGGATGCCGCGATAGCAACTGATGGCCTGGAGACGCTTCAGATTACCGGCAATCTCACGACGAAGATCGCCTTCGACCACCCACTTGTGCTCGGTAATGACCTGGAGAATCTTGTTAAGCTGCTCCTCATTGAGGTCCTGAGCACGCATGTCGGGATCAATGCCGGCTTCTTTGAGAACCTGGTCGGCGCGGGCGGGACCGACACCGTAAATGTAACGGAGGGAGTACGCGACTTTCTTTTTCGCGGGAATTTCAACACCAAGGAGACGTGGCATGTGGGAACGAGTTCGAGTTTACAGTTAAGATTGAATGGTTGGGAAAATCAGGAGGCGGCGGAGCGGGCTCCAGCCGGGGAAAGGGCATGAATCGGACCGTCATGAGTCCGCGGGATGGTCAGAATCTCGGGACCTTTGTCGGTGGTGAGCACGGTGTGTTCGAAGTGGGCGGAGGGGGACCCGTCGGCGCTGACGATGGTCCATCCATCGGCAAGGGTCCGGGTCCGGTAGGCTCCCAGATTAACCATGGGTTCAATGGCGAAGGTCATGCCGGGTTTGATAAGATCTCCGCGGCCTTTTTTGCCAAAATTCGGGATCTGTGGCTCCTCGTGCATGGACACCCCCACACCGTGGCCGACCATGTCGCGGATCACGCTGCACCCGTGGGATTCAACATGACTTTGGATAACATGGGCGATGTCACCTATGCGGTTGCCGACCTGGGCCTGCTCGATGCCGAGACGAAGGGCTTCCTCCGTGATCCGAACCAGCCGCTCCTTTTCGGGTGAGACGGGTCCCACCGGCATCGTGAGGGCATTGTCGCCAACGTAGCCATTGAAGGATACCACCACATCCAAGGAAACGATATCGCCGTCGTGAAGGACGCGCCGCAAGGAACCGATGCCGTGAACCACCTCCTCGTTGACGGAGATGCAGGTCCAGGATGGATAGCGACGGGAACCGATCCGATAGTCATAGCAGGCACTGCGGGCGCCCAATTGCGTAATGAACTCCTTGCCCGCCTGGTCCAAGTCGTAGGTCGTCACCCCTGGTCGAACGAGCTCCTTGAGCTGGTACAACACCGTGGCGGCGATCGCACAGGCCTCGCGCATGCGCACAATCCCTTGCCGGTTCTTGATGGGTATTGCCATCAGTTATTGAGAAAGGAATCCGCCTCGAGAAGGTCGAGGCCGAGGTTGTGATAATGATCGAGAATGGCTGCCGGCGCAGAGGCCGGATCAGAAACGAGGCCGGCGGTCAGTATTTCACCGCGGGCCTCCAACCACTCATCGAATACCTTGGCTTGGAGCAACGTAGCCGGGTAGTCCGCAAGGACAAAGCCCGCATCAGGTTTGCGCATCCAGAACCACCGGCGCATGAGCGCTAAAGTGGCCTGCTCCATCGCGGCCGGACCGGATGAAACCGCCTTGCCGGCCTGATGGCCGGAAGACTTGGGATGCGAAATCCCCGACCGCACCAGTTGGGTCGGAGAGACGTGCTCTAGATTCAAAGAACGGGCTCGGTCTGAAAGAGCGGGGCTCATGGGACCGAGGATCAGGAGTTTAACCTTTGCGGGGTCGCCGCAGGAGGAAAAGAGAGAGAACGTGGTCGGTGCCTCCACCGAAGTAAAGCCCTTAATTGGCTCCCCCAAATTCGCGCCAGAGCCAGATCGACAGACCCAGCAAAAGCATGCCTCCCATGAAAGCCGTGAGCTTGAGCACGGCATCAGAGCTGGCCGCATCACCCAAGGCGGACTGCTGGGTGGCGCTGCGTGCCCGGATGCGTCCCTTTTTAAGGAAACCGTCGTAGTGCCGTTGGAGGAGGAAGGTTTCAATCTGGCGCATTGTGTCCAAAATGACACCCACGGTGATCAACATGCCGGTGCCACCGAAGAAGATCGCAATCCGTGTCGGTACGTTCAGTTCGGCCATCAGGACGTCCGGGAAAACCGCAATCACGGTCAGGAAGATCGCACCCGCCAGCGTCAGCCGGGTCATGATGAAATCGAGGAACTGCGCCGTCGGTGATCCTGGGCGCACTCCCGGGATATAGCCGCCGTATTTCTTCAGATCATCCGCAATCTGGATGGGTTTGAACATCACGGAGACCCAGAAGTAGCTGAAGAAAAGGATCAGGGTTGCCATGCTGGCGTAGTACACCCAATTGCCGCGAACGAGGTTGTTCGAGAAGTCGACCAGGAACTTGAGATCAAAGGCCGCCCCTACCTGAGAAAAGATCTGCTGGGGAAAGAGCAGGATCGCACTGGCAAAGATGACGGGCATCACGCCGGAATAGTTGACCTTCAGGGGCAGGAAGGAACTTTGGCCACCCATGACCTTGTTGCCCACCACGCGTTTGGCGTACTGGACCGGGATCTTTCGTTGGGCCTGCACCACCATGATGATGCCCATGGTCACGATCACGAACAGCGAGAGCATGACGATAGCCTGGGGCAGACCCAGACTCTGCACGCCCACGGGGGCAAAGAAGAGCTGGTAAGTGGCTGCAGCCGCGCCGGGAAGATCGGAGAGAATGCCAATCGTGATGAGCAGGGAGACACCATTGCCAATGCCGCGCTGGGTGATCTGCTCGCCCAGCCACATCAGGAGCATGGTCCCGGCAGTCATGATGATGACCGAGGTGATCAGGAACAACATCTTGCTCACGATCACGATCTCACCGTACTGATTGACATCATATCCGGGAAAGAGGCGTCCGGGATTCTCAAGGGCCAGGATGAGCAAGGTTCCCTGAACCAGACAGATGAGCACCGTGGCATAACGCGTGTACTGGGTGAGCTTCTGCCGTCCCACATCACCCTCCTGCTGTAACCGGCTCAGGAAGGGAACCACCGCGGTCATCAACTGAAAAATGATGGATGCACTGATATACGGCATGATGCCCAGCGCCCCGATGGCTCCCTGGACGAGGGCGCCACCCGTGAACATATTGTACAGACCGACGAGCGCGCCACCGCCGGCTGCCGTCTGATCGGCGAAAAAGGCCTGCAGCGGCTTGGGATCAAGACCGGGCAGCGGGATGATCGCCGCCACCCGGGCAATGAAGAGCAATGACAGGGTGTAGAAGATGCGCTGGCGCAGCTCGGGAATCTTCAGCGAGTTCGTGAAAGCAGAAAGCATCTTAATTTCGAATTACGGATTGCGGATTGCTGAATGCTGGCTTCGGAGGAGGCGCGGGAACGGGATGGGATCAGTCCGCACTTACATTCCGAAATCAGCAACGACCTCAGGCAACGATGGCCTGGCCGCCGGCCTGCTCGATCTTGGCCTTGGCTGATTCCGAGAATTTGCTGGCGGTGATTTTGAGCGCACGGGTGAGCTCTCCGTCGCCGAGCACCTTGAGATAGGTCTCGTCCTTGCGGATAAGCCCGGCCTGGGCCAGCACGGCGGCATCCACCTCGGTGACCGAGTCTGGCAGACGGGAGAGGTCACCCAGATTGACGATCACAGGCTCGACCCGGAAGGCCGCCTGGTTGAAGCCGCGGTGAGGCAGCTTGCGGTAGAGGGGCATCTGGCCGCCTTCGAAACCGGGACGGATGCTGCCACCGGAGCGGGCAGTCTGACCCTTGCCACCGCGACCGGAGGTTTTGCCATGACCGCTGCCCTCGCCGCAGCCGACGCGCTTGCGACGGTGCACGGCACCTTCGACGTTCTTGAGTTCGTGTAGTTTCATGATGTTCCTGGTAGTGCGCCCCGGGCAACCAGTGCCGGCGGGACTCGGATGAAAAGATGAAAATCAGGCGATCTTGCGCACGATCGCGATGTCCTCGGCCAGACGAAGCTGGCGGAGGGCTGCAAGCGTGGCCTGGACGACGGCGATGTGGTTCTTGGAACCCATCGACTTGGTCAGGATGTTCTTGACGCCGGCCGCCTCCAGCACGGCGCGGACACCACCGCCGGCAATGAGACCGGTACCGGGTGAGGCCGGCCGCAGCAGCACGCGTCCGCCGTCATATTCGCCAAGGACATCATGGGGAATGGTGTCCCCCTTGAGCTTGACGTGCACCATGCGCTTGCGGGCATGCTCGGTGCCTTTCTTGATGGCATCAGGAACCTCATTGGCCTTGCCGAGGCCGACGCCGATGTTGCCCTTGCGGTCGCCGACAACGGCGAGAGCCGAGAAGCTGAAGCGACGGCCACCCTTGACGACCTTGGCGCAGCGGTTGATGAAGACGACCTTCTCGACCATCTCCGGCGCGCCGTCAGCCGGGGCGGAGTCACGGCGGTTGTCACGGCGGGAACTATAATTGGGTTGGCTCATGGGCTTAGAATTGAAGACCGCCCTCGCGCGCGGAGTCGGCGAAGGCTTTGACTTTACCGTGATAGCGGGCGCCATTCCGGTCAAAGACGACCGGGCCGAGGCCGGCAGCCTTGGCCTTGGCGGCAAAGGCGACCCCAAGCTCCTTGGCACCGGCAAGGTTGGCGGCAAGCTTCTGCTTGCGGAGGCCGGCATCGAGGCTTGAAAGAAAAACCAGGGTCGTGCCGGTCTCGTCGTTGATGGCCTGCGCGTAGATATGCTTGGTCGTAAACTTGACGGACACGCGAGGGCGGGCGGCAGTGCCGGTGACCTTCTTGCGAATGCGCCATTTGCGCTTCTGGAGAAGCTTGGCTTTGTGAATGGTATTCATGGCTGATGGGCCCTGGGTAAGGTTGTAATGTTGGGTTAGGCGACGGTCTTGCCTTCCTTGCGGCGGACGCGCTCACCCACGATACGCACACCCTTGCCCTTATAAGGCTCGGGCGGATAGTAGGAGCGGATTTCGGCGGTGACCTGCCCGACAAGCTGCTTGTCCGCACCCTCGATCCGGACCTTGGTCTGGTCGGTCACGGTGACTTTGATGCCTTCGGGAATGTCGTGGAGGATCTGATGCGAATAGCCGAGGGCCAGATCGAGCTGTTTGCCCTTGAGATTGGCCTTGAAGCCAACGCCCTGGATTTCGAGCTCCTTGACGTAGCCTTCGGACACCCCCTTGACCATGCCGGCTATGACCGAACGCACGGTGCCATACATGGCACGGGCGAAGCGACTGGTGTCCCCGGTGGGCGCAACCGTGACTTCCTTATCAGCCATGGAAATGTTGACGACGGGGGCAAAGGTTTTGGAGATTTTGCCCTTGGGGCCTTCGACGCTCACGGTGCTGCCCTTGATGTCGACCTTGACCTTGTCGGGAATGCTGACGGGTTGTTTACCAATTCGGCTCATGGTGGTGATCTCCTTACCAAATGTTGCAGAGCAGTTCGCCACCGGCCTTGTTGCGGCGGCAGTCCTGATCCTTCATCAACCCCTTAGAGGTGGAGACGACGCTGATACCCAGGCCGTTGAGGACGCGGGGAATCTCGGTGTAGCGATAATAAAGACGGCGACCCGGGGTGGATACACGGGTCAGCCCGGTGATGGCAGGGGCGCCATCAACATACTTCATGGCGACGACAAGCACCTTGTGCCCCTCGGGACTGGTGTCGTTGCGGTGGTCGGCCACATAGCCCTCGGCTTTGAGGATTGCCGCGAGGCTCTCCTTTAGGCGGGAATGCGGTATCGCACACTCGTCGAGACGGGCCTTGCTCGCATTGCGAAGGCGCGTGAGGAAGTCTGAAATCGGATCGGTCATGGATGGATGCTGTTGGATCGGGAGGCCGGGTGGATCATATCCAAGCGCCGGTGGCGCTTACTTCCGCCCGGAAAAGTGGGTTACCAGGAGGATTTTATGACTCCGGGGATTTTGCCTGAGAGGGCGAGTTCGCGGAACTGGATGCGGGAGACGCCGAACTTGCCGATGAAGGCGCGCGGACGGCCGCTCATCGAGCAACGGTTCCGGATGCGCACCTTGGATGAATTGCGGGGGAGCTTCTGGAGCTGCTTTTGGGCGGCGTAGAAGTCCTCATCGGTGGTTTCGGGATTGATGAGGGCAGCCTTCAGTTCGGCGCGCTTGGCGGCGTACTTGGCGGTGAGGTGCTTGCGCTTCTCGTTACGGTTGATGGCGGAGGTCTTCGGCATGGCGGGAAAGGGTTCAGGCGGCCTGGGTTTTCGCACCCTCGGTGCGGCGGAAGGGCATGCCAAGCAGCTTGAGCAGCTCGCGGCCCTCGTCATCGTCCACGGCGGAGGTGACGATGGTGACGTCGAGCCCCATGCTCTTCTTGACGTTTTCCACGGTGATTTCCGGGAAGATGGTGAAATCAGTAATCCCCAGATTGTAGTTCCCCTGCCCGTCCAGACGGGTCGATACCCCGCGGAAGTCCCGAATGGTGGGGAGGGCAACCGCCAGCAGGCGGTATAGAAACTCCCACATGGTGTCGCCCCGGAGGGTGACGTGCGCACCGACGACCTGTCCTTGGCGGAGCTTGAAGTTGGATATGGCCTTCTTGGACTTCGCAAGCACGGGCTTCTGGCCGGCGATGGTCGCGAGGTCGCGGGCGATGTCGGCGATCTGATTCTTGTCGGCCTCGGCATCGATGCCGGTGTTCAGCGAGATTTTGGCGATCCTCGGCACCTCGAGGGCGTTCTTGTAGCCACGGCGCTTGATAAGCTCGGGCACGACCTGCTCGAGATAGGTCTTTTTGAGAGTGGGAGTGTATTTGCTGCTCATGATGGGATGCCCCGGATTACCGACCCGGAGACGGGAGCTGAATGTTGAAAGTGAAAAGAGGACAAGTAACGCAGGCGGCGGGCGGGCTTGGCAAGCGGTTACTTGAAAAGCAGTGCATCAGGCCTTGGCGGGCACCTCGACATCGCGCTTCTTGGAGGCGTCATACCGGGACTTGAGCATCAGGTTGGAGATGTGGACGGATCCTTCGCGCTCCACGATGGCACCATTGGGATTCTCCTGGGATTTCTTGACGTGACGCTTCATCATGGCGACGCCTTCGATGCGCGCACGTTGTTTGGCAGGGAGGATCTCAAGGATCTTGCCTGACTTGCCCTTGTGGGCGCCGGAGATAACGACGATTTCGTCACCGCGTTTGATGTGAAACTTCTGCATGTTAGAGTACCTCCGGAGCGAGCGAGATGATCTTCATATAGTTCTTCGCACGCAGTTCGCGGGCGACCGGGCCAAAGATGCGGGTGCCCTTGGGATTGCCATCCGTTCCGAGGATAACGATGGCATTGCTGTCAAAGCGCAGGTAGCTGCCGTCGGCACGCCGGACGGCGGCCTTGGTACGGACCACGACGGCTTTGGTGACTTCGCCTTTCTTGACGGTCGCGTCAGTGGAACTGTCCTTGATATGGACGGTGATGATGTCGCCCACACCTGCGGAATCGGTGTTCTGGCCTTTGCGGCGGATCATGGATGCCTTGCGGGCACCCGTGTTGTCGGCGACATCGAGAATGGATCGGAGTTGGATCATGGCGGGCCTGGGTTAGGGATGCGGTTGTCGATTCAGGCCTTGGCGGTCTTGGTGGGAACCTTGTCAGCGACGTCGTTTTCGGTGATGGCCTCGCCATGAGCGGAAACCGCCCGTTCGACCACGGTCACCACCCGCCAGCGCTTCAGGCGACTGATGGGACGGGTCTCCATGATCTCGACCTTGTCGCCAGAACGGGCTTCGTTCTTTTCGTCATGCACATGCACGACTGTCTGGCGGTTGATGACCTTCTTGTAGCGCGGATGCGGGACCTTGAAGGGAATGGTAACCTTGATGGACTTGTCACCAGAGCGGCTGGTGACGAAGCCCAGAAGGGTTTTGCGCGTATTACGGGTCTCAGTGGACATGGCGTCGGATGAATTTCGGATTTCGGAGTGCAGAATGCGAAGGAGGGATGGTTGCGATCCGCTCCTGGGTTTCGCGGTCTGGCTTAGGCGGCGGTCTGCTTCTGGCGGATGATGGTTTCGAGACGGGCAACGTCCTTGCGGAGGGTGCGGAGTTCGTGGGTCTTCTCGACCTGGCCGGTCTGCTTGCGCAGGCGCAGCTGGACCAGCTCCTCACGGGTGGAGCGAAGCTTGGTGGCCAGCTCGGCGGGGGAAAGTTCACGGATGTCTTTGGTCTTCATAGTCGGCGGCGGTCGGGTGGATGTCAGACAATCGTGCCTTCGCGCATGATGAAGCGGCAACGAAAGGGCAGCTTGGCATCGGCGAGACAGAAGGCCTCCTTGGCGATGGTTGCAGGAACGCCGGCAAGTTCAAAAATCACGGCTCCCGGTTTGATCTGGGCAACGTAGTATTCGACCGGGCCCTTGCCGGAACCCATGCGAACCTCGGCGGGCTTCTTGGTGATCGGCTTGTGCGGGAACACGCGGATCCAAAGTTTGCCCTTGCGCTTGAGGTGGCGCGAGATGGTTACGCGAGCGGCCTCGATCTGCCGGCCGGTCATGGGGCCACGGGAGAGGGATTGCAGGCCGAACTCGCCGAATGCGAGTGTGTTGCCGCGCTTGGCGTTCCCTTTGCGGGAACCCTTCTGCCATTTGCGGTATTTGGTACGGGCGGGAGCGAGAGCCATGGGACGAGCAGTTTGAGAATTGTGATTGCAGATCTGAGATCACGCGCCGTTGGGGGCGCGAGAGATCAGTTGTTGTCGGCTTCCTTTTTGCAAATCCAGCACTTCACGCCGATCTTGCCATAAAGCGTGCGGGCCTCGGAAAAACCGTAGTCGATGTTTTCACGCAGAGTATGCAACGGCACCCTGCCCTTGCGCTGCCAGTCCCGGCGGGCGATGTCGGCACCGCCCAGACGGCCGGAGCACTGGATACGGATACCCTCGGCCCCGAGGGCCATGGCCATCTCAACGGCCTTCTTCATGGCCCGACGGAAAGCGATGCGTCGCTCCAGCTGCAGGGCCACATTCTCGGCGACGAGCTGGGCTTCAATCTCCGGCTTCTTCACCTCCTGGATGTCGAGCAGGATGTCCTTGCCGGTGAGCTTGGAGAGTTCCTCCTTGATCTTGTCGATCTCCTGGCCTTTGCGGCCAATGACAATGCCGGGACGGGCGGTGTAGATCTTGACGCGCACGCGGTTGCTGGCGCGCTCAATGAAAATGCGCGGAACGGAAGCCTGCCTGAGCTTCTCCATGAGTTTCTCGCGGATCACCTGATCCTCGAGGAGGAGCTTGGCGAAATCCTTCTTGCCCGCGTACCAGCGGGACTGCCAGTTGCGGCGGACGGCGAGACGGAAGCCGGTGGGATTGGTCTTTTGGCCCATGGTGGTGATCAGTTGGAATTGCCGTCGGAGAGGACGATGCGGATGTGCGACATTTTGCGGCGGCGGGGCATGGCGGTGCCACGGGCACCCGCCTTGAATCGCTTGAGGACGGGACCCATCTCAACGATGGCGGACTTCACCACGAGATCGTCGGCGGAAAGGTTGCCGTTGTTCTCGGCATTCGCGATCGCGGACTTGAGTGTCTTGGCGATGAGCTGGGCCGACTTCCTCGGGATGATACTGAGAAGATCGACGGCGGCGGGGGCCTTGCGGCCCTGGATGGTACGGGCCACCTCGCGCACCTTCTTGGGTGACATGCGCGCGTTGCGGGTGAGAGCTTGGACTTCCATGATGAGTAAGGGATTCCTGCGGGAGGCGACAGCAGTGGGGTGTGGAGCACTCCACCCTGCCCTTTCGGGTTCCGGGTTGCTTGGTTAAAGGATCAGATTTCCTTGCGAGTCATGCCGCCATGCGCCTTGAAGACGCGGGTCGGGGCGAACTCGCCGAGTTTGTGGCCGACCATGTTCTCGGTGACGTAGACAGCCACGAAGGCCTTGCCGTTGTGAACATTGAAGGTGTGACCGATGAAATCGGGCGTGATGGTCGAGCGGCGCGACCAGGTTTGGATGGGCTTTTTGCTGCCGCCGGCTTTGACCGCCTTTTCGATTTTCTCGATGAGGTGGTAGTCGACGAAGAAGCCTTTTTTGATGGAACGAGCCATGGTAAGGTGTCGTTGGGATTACTTCTTGCCGCGCGGCGGACGGCCGTTGTGGCGGGTGAGGATGAGACTGCTCGAGGGTTTGGAGCGGCGACGGGTCGGGAACCCCTTCGCCAGCTGACCCCACGGAGATACGAGATGTTGACGGCCACCGCCGCCCTTGGACTTGCCCTGACCGCCACCGTTGGGGTGGTCGACGGGATTCATGGCCACGCCGCGCGAACGCGGACGACGCCCGAGCCAGCGGTTGCGGCCGGCCTTGCCCAGTGACTGCTTGCCGTGTTCACCGTTGCCGACTTCACCAATGGTTGCGCGGCACTTGGCGTTGACCATGCGAATTTCACCCGAGGGCAACTTGAGCTGGGCGGCACCGTCATCGATGTTGACCAGTTCGATCGAGGTGCCGGCCGTGCGGCCGAGCTGGGCGCCGCGGCCCGGGATCAACTCAACGCAATGCAGTTTGGTGGAGGGCGGGATGAGCTCGAGGGGGAAGTTGTTGCCCACCAGGAAGTCATTGGTGGTGGCTGCGTTGGAGGTGACGATGGTGTCGCCCTCAACCTGGCCGGCCGCCGCGATGATGTAGCGCTTTTCGCCGTCAGCATACTGGACGAGGGCGATGTTGGCCGAGCGGTTCGGATCGTACTCGATCGCAATGACCTTGGCCGGCTGGTCGAGCTTGTCGGCCCGACGGAAGTCAATGATGCGATAAAGCTGCTTGTGACCGCCGCCCCGGCGACGGGAGGTGATGCGCCCGTAAACGTTGCGACCGCCGGTCTTGGGTTTGGGCTCGGTCAGTGCACGCTCGGGGCGCTTCTTGGCGAGCTTGGGGGTGCGGTTCAGCTGCGTGAAGCGCTGGGACGGCGTAAGGGGACGGAAGAGTTTAAGTGCCATGGTGTGTTTCTCCTGGTTTGATCAGCACGTGGTTTAGACGAGCTCGATCTTGTCGCCGGCCTTGAGCGTAACGATGGCCTTCTTGAAGTCGGAAGCCTTGCTCGGGCGACCCGTGCGGCTCTTCTTGTTCTTGCCGCGGATGTGATGGACGTTCACCCGCTTGACGGTGACGTTGAAGGTCTGCTCGACGGCCTGGGCGATGGCACCCTTGCTCGCGGTCGGGAAGACCTCGAAGGTGTACTGGCCATAATCAGCCGAAAGCTTGTTGGCCTTCTCAGTGAAACGAACGAGTTTGAGGACTTTGTCAGCGTGCATCAGTTCTTCCCTCCATTGACGCGGGCGATGATCTGCTCAAGGGCGCGGGTGCTCACCACAATCTTGCGGTATTGGGCCAGATCAAGGGTGTTGAGTTTGGCGGCCTCCTGCAGGGAAACCCGCTCGATATTGCGGGCGGCGCGAGTGGCCTCAGCCGTGAAGGGAGCGTCCACGAGGAGCACTTTCCCCTTCGGGGCGATGAGGGTGACGACCTGGTCGACGAGCTTCGTCTTGGGCGTCTTGACCTCGAAGGCCTCGATGACGGCGATCTCGCCGGCGGAGGCGCGATCGAACAGCGCACGGCTGAAGGCGAGGGCCTTCACCTTGGCGTTGATCTTCTTGGAGTAATCGCGCGGCTTGGGCCCGAAGACCACGCCACCGCCGACCCAGATGGGCGAGCGGGTGGAGCCGGCACGGGCGCGGCCGGTACCCTTCTGGCGCCAGGGCTTCTTGCCACCACCGCGAACTTCCCCGCGGGTCTTGGTGGAATGGGTGCCTAGGCGGTTGTTGGCATTGATCGCAACGATCACTTCCTTGACAGCCTGAAGACCCTTGTCGCCTTCGAAGGTGGGCAGACCGGAGAATTCCTTCTCGCTGCTGGTCTTGCCGTCGGAGCTAAAAACGGTGAGTTTCATATCTGCGGTTCCTCTTGGTTAGGCGGATTTCGGCTGACCCTTGCGCGCAGTGCGGACGATGACGTTGTCACCATTGGCACCCGGGATCGCGCCTTTCACGAGGAGAAGGTTCTTGTCAGCAATGACCTTGACGATGCGAAGGTTTTGCGTGGTCCGACGTTCCTGGCCCATGTGACCGGGCATCGCCTGGTTCTTCCAGACACGTCCGGGGGTCTGGCGCATGCCGACCGATCCAATGCGACGATGGAACATCGAGCCATGGGAGGCCGGACCACCGGCGACGCGAAAGCGGCGCACGACGCCCTGGAATCCCTTGCCCTTGCTCACGCCGATGACATCCACGAACTGACCTTCCTTGAAGGTCTCAACCGTGAGGATATCTCCGGGTTTGGCCTCGGCCTTTTCGACGAGGCGAACCTCATTGAGAATCCGCGGGGCATCCTCAAGGCCGGCCTTCTTGGCATGGTTCATCTCAGCCTTGGAGGCATTTTTTGCCTTTTGGCGAGAGAAGCCAATCTGGACGGCATGGTAGCCATCGGTTTCGATAGTCTTGACCTGGACCACGGCGCAGGGTCCGGCTTCAACCACGGTGACCGGGACCAGGACGTTTTGAGCGTCGTAGACCTGGGTCATGCCGATTTTTTTACCTATAAGTGTACTGATCATGGGCTAAGCGGTAGGTGGAGGTTTCCGTTTCGTGGGACCTACATTAGGGATTCCGGAGGTGAGGCCCGCCGGAGGAGCCGCTAAACTGTTGGTGAAACTTGTGGCTGTCTTTGCGTGAAGCTCAGACGTTGATGGTGATGTCCACGCCCGACGGGAGGTTGAGCTTCTTGAGCTCATCCACGGTCTGGGCGGTGGGTTCGATGATATCGATGAGGCGCTTGTGGGTGCGCGTCTCGAACTGCTCCATGGACTTCTTGTCCACGTGCGGCGAACGGTTGACGGAGAGTTTCTCGATGCGGGTGGGCAGCGGAATAGGACCGGAGACGCGCGCACCGGAGCGCTTGGCGGTCTCTACGATCTCGAGGGCGGACTGATCGATGACTCGATAGTCGAAACCCTGAAGCTTGATGCGAATGCGTTGGCCTTTCATGAGGGAAAAAGAACAGAGGTTAGGTGCGGGCGGGGGCTTTCGAGGAGCTCTCGACAATCTTCGCGAGCTGGGAGTGTGGCACCTGCTCGAAATGGGAAGGCGTGATTGACGCACTGGCACGACCCTTGGAAAGGGAGCGGATGTCGGTTACGTACCCAAAAAGCGTTTCCAGGGGAACATGGGCCGTGACAATGCACGCACCGTTCTTGTTTTCCATGCCTTGGATGGCACCCCGGCGACGGTTGATGTCACCCATGAGGTCCCCTTGGAATTCCTCAGGAGTGGTGACCTCGACGCCCATGATCGGTTCGAGCAGGATGGGTTGTGCTGCCTTCATCGCTTCCTTAAAGGCGAAGATTCCCGCCATCTTGAATGCGATTTCAGAGGAATCCACCGGATGAAAGGAACCGTCCACGATGCTGACCTTGACGTCGACCACCGGGTAGCCGGCGACAACACCATTGTTACAGCCTTCCAGAATACCTTCGGTGGAGGGTTTGATGAATTCCTTGGGAATGACACCGCCGACGATCTCATTGATGACCTCGACCCCCTTGCCCTTTTCGTTGGGCTCAATTTTGACCACGACGTGACCATACTGGCCCTTGCCACCGGTCTGACGGATGAATTTGCCCTCGCCGTCCGCGTGGCCTTTGATGGTTTCGCGATAGGCGATCTGCGGCTTGCCCGAAGTGGCCTCGACTTTGAATTCACGCTTCATGCGGTCGATGATGATCTCCAGATGAAGTTCACCCATACCGGCAAGGATGGTCTGCCCCGTGTCCGGATCAGTCTTCACCTTCAGGGTGGGATCCTCGGCCACCAGACGCTGGAGGGCGGTTCCAAGTTTTTCCTGATCCGCCTTCGAATTGGGTTCGATCGACATCGCAATGACCGGTTCCGGGAAGGAGGGCGGCTCCAGGCGGATGTCGGCATTTTCGTCACTCAGGGTATCACCGGTGATGATATCCTTGACCCCGACCACCGCGCAAATGTCACCTGAATAGGCCACATCGATTTCTTCCCGATCCATCGCGCGCATCAGCACGAGGCGGGAGACACGCTCGGTACGGCGGGTCCGGGGATTATAGACGGCAGTGCCCTTGTTCAGGGTGCCGGTATAAACGCGGTAGAACACCAACTTGCCCACAAAGGGATCGGTCCAGAGTTTAAAAACGAGTCCGGCGAGCTTGGCATTGTCGTCCGGCAAAATGCTGACTTCCTCACCGTCGCTGTTCTGGCCCTTCATGGCGGGCACATCGAGCGGGTTCGGGAGATAGTTGACTACGCAGTCGAGGAGGCGCTGGACTCCTTTCTTCTTGAACGCCGATCCCGGAACCACCCCGGTGAACTTCATGGAAATGGTGGCCTTGCGGATCGCGACCATCAGCTCCGCGGGTGTGATCTTATCACCTGCAAGATACTTCTCGGCGAGGGAGTCATCAAAGTCCGAGGCCGCCTCAATGAGTTTGTCCCGGTATTCCTTGGCCTGCTCGACATAGGCGGCAGGTATCGGATGCAGGACCGGCTCCAGGTCGAGATTTGCCGGATCCTCGAAATTGTAGGCGATCTCCTGAACCAGATCGATGACGCCGGTGAAATCCTCCTCCTTGCCAATCGGCAGAAAAAGGGCGTGGGCATTGGCCTTGAGCTTTTCACGCATTTCACTGATGGCGCGGAAGAAATCGGCACCGGTGCGATCCATCTTGTTGATGAAAGCGATGCGGGGAACCCCGTACTTGTTGGCTTGGCGCCAGACGGTCTCGGATTGGGGCTGCACCCCGGCCACGGCACAGAAGACGGCAATGGCACCATCCAGTACACGCAGGGAGCGCTCCACTTCAGCGGTGAAATCCACATGGCCGGGCGTATCAATAATATTGATGCGCTGCTTGATACCCTTCCATGGCCCACAGGAGGCATTCCATGCACAGGAGATGGCCGCGGCTGTGATGGTGATGCCACGCTCCCGCTCCTGCTCCATCCAGTCGGTTACCGCAGTGCCCTCATGCACTTCGCCCATTTTATGGACGGCACCGGAGTAAAAGAGAATGCGTTCGCTGGTCGTCGTCTTGCCCGCATCAATGTGCGCGGCTATGCCGATGTTCCGGGTCCATTCCAGAGGAAACGGACGGGCCTTGGCGTTGACCGGTGAGATCTTCGCCTTGTCGGTGACAATGGAGAAAGTGGGAGTGGCAGTGGACATGGGACCTTACCAGCGGAGGTGGGCGAAAGCACGGTTGGCCTGGGCCATCTTGTGCGTATCTTCCTTCTTTTTGACGACGCTGCCGGTGTTGTTATAGGCGTCGATGATCTCGGTGGCGAGGGCGTCCTTCAGCGGAGTGCCCTTGCGGCTGGTGGCGGCGGTGACGATCCAGCGGAGAGCCAGGCTTTCCTGACGCTCGTAGGAAATCTCGACCGGCACCTGGTAGGTGGCACCACCGACTCGACGGCTCTTGACCTCGAGCCGGGGGCGGGCGTTTTCCAGCGCACCAATGAGCAGGTCGACAGGATCACCCTTCTCGAGCTTCTCGGACACCTTCTCGAAGGCGCCGTAAACAATGCGCTCGGCCAGGTTCTTCTTGCCGCTCTTCATGATGACGTTGACCAAATGGGCAACAAGCGGGCTGTTGTAGCGAACGTCAGGATTGACAACGCGTTTATCGGCTCTGTGGCGGCGTGACATGGTCGGAAATGGAAGGGGCTGCGGGGCTTACTTCTTGGCCTCTTTCGGGCGCTTGACACCATACTTGGAACGGCTCCGGCGGCGCTTTTCGACGCCGGTGGCGTCAAGGGCTCCGCGAACGATGTGGTAACGAACACCGGGAAGATCCTTCACACGACCGCCCCGGACGAGCACGATGGAATGCTCCTGAAGGTTGTGCCCTTCGTCAGGGATGTAGGAAATGACTTCGTTACCATTGGTCAGGCGAACCTTGGCCACCTTGCGGATGGCTGAGTTAGGCTTTTTCGGAGTGCGGGTCATGACCTGCACGCAAACACCACGGCGAAACGGGTTCCCCGACAGCGCCGGCGACTTGGACTTCGCCTTGATCTGACGACGGCCCTTGCGCACGAGTTGGTTGATGGTCGGCATACGGAATTAAGGATGAAAATTTGGGAAAAGAGGAGAAAAGTGAGGAAGCCCCAAATGCGCGGCAAGCACTTTCTGGAGAAAACATAACTATTCGCGAAATCAGCGGTTCAAACGCCGGACTTCGCGTCAGAGAGCGTTGATCAGCCTGTGCTGGAAACGCAGAGATGATGCGAGCAATGGGAACCCGCGACGTTCACGGTCGTGCAGCGGAACACAAGCAATTTCATCATCCACATCACTTCACGGCCTGACAACGCACGGGCAAAAAAAACGCCCGGCCACGAGGGCCGGGCGATAATGGCGAGGAGCTAAGCTCTACACGTCATTTGGCGGGAGGAATTGGACTATCACGCAGGCAGCTTGTCATGACAAGCGGGAGTTATTCACAATTAACTCACAACTCCGGCCTATCCGTTTCGCACAATTTCGAAAGCATCCCTGCTTTTTTCCTATGATCCTATATTACAACAAGATCCGAGTTGTCCTTTTCCCGGGGGCAACTTGGGCGCTCCCCCTTTCACGCGGAAGGGCGGCTTTCAGGTCAAGACGCATGCCGTGCCCGAACAATTTAGAGGTGTTGGAGCACCCTCTTTAGGCATGGCCCCATCAAGGCCTCAATTTCTTGAGCAGCAGCTTTGAATCCAAATAGAACGGTCCAAAAGGAAGCAGGCTTGCGACCATGACAACCAGCGTACGACGCCAAGTCCATCGATACTCCTGCATCGCCATAAAGGCAGCCCAGACGTAAAGTAGAAACAGGATGCCGTGAGCCATCCCCACGATCCGCACCGCCTCGGGACGATCCGCAAGGTATTTGAGCGGCATGGCCACCCCCAGCAGCAGAATAAAGGATATCCCCTCCAGGAATCCTATGATACGGAGTCGGCCAAGAACTGTCTGGAGCAAACGCATGGAGGGGATTGAAGAAGGAAATCACGTCCTATTTCAAGACCTCGAAGAGACTCGCATAATCATCGGTCCAAAGCCGCACATCTGCAGCCTTGCCACTGGGTGCAGTGCGTTCGTCAGCAATTTCCGGTCGCTCCATAAACTCCAGATTGCCGCTTAACAGGATCCAAGTTGTACGGTACACCCACCAGTCCTCCGGGTCTTCATCCATAATCGTCGCAATCTCCAAACCGAAATGCTCCGCGACATTCTCTATCACAGGTTGGAGATCGAGGTAGCGGTTGGAAATGTGGACCGCGATGACGCCCCCCGGCGCGAGGCAATCGAGATAGGTCGAGAACGCCTCGGTGGTGAGTAAATGGACCGGAATCGCATCACTGCTGAATGCATCCAAGGCCAGCAAATCAAAGCGGTGGACCTCCCCCGCCCTGAGTTCCTGTTCCATGGACAATCGCGCGTCGCCCATGACAACGTCAATTTCCGCTTCCGAAATATTCAGATAGGTAAAATGATTCCGGGCGAGCTTCTCAACGGCAGGATTAATCTCATAGATGCGCAGGTTGTCACCGGGCTCGCCATAAGTTGCCAGCGAGCCAGTACCAAGGCCCACCAGGCCAATCCGCCGGCCCCCGGCCCGCTCCAGTTGCCGGAGGGCCCTTCCCACCCCGCTGCTCTCACCATAGTAGGTGGTCGGAAATGCCGCGAGAACCGGGTCAGTAAATTGCATGCCGTGCGTGATGCCTCCGTGTACCATGGTGTGGTAGGTGGTGAGGGGATTCGATGCGTTGTATTGGACCACCTTGAGCATGCCGTAAAAATTGCGGGAAGCGGTCAGTACATAGCGATTGGACTGGCTGAACTGGTGCATCATCAGGATGCCGAGACCCAAGGTCAGCAACATCACGAATCCCCCCATGCGCGGCGCCCACTCGCGAAGCATGAGCCGCCTGTGGTCACCGAAACATACCAGCAGGGCCACCAGACCGATGACGGCTGCCTTCCAGTGGATGCGGTGAAAATCCCAAAACTCTCCGGCCCACAAAACCGGCATGCGCAGCAACCCCTCTGAAAAAACCTCCTCCCGCAGGAACGGCAGGAGCAAGCCACCCGCGATCAGCCCTGCGGCGGCTCCATACGCGATCGGCCGGCTTTCATCCCGCAGGCAGAGATAGCCGGTGAGATAGCAAAGCAGCCAGAATCCGATCTGGAGTTCGACATAGTGGCTGAAGACCAGCGGCGCGACCAACGCCACCAGTATCCCACCCAAGGCACCACCAGCCGCAATCATCAGGTAATAACCCGTCAGATGATCGGTCGCAGGTTTCAGACGATAAAGCTCTCCATGGCAGACCATGCAGGCGATGAACATTGCTGATGCGTAACCGGAAATTTGCAGCAGCAATGGTGCGCCGTGTCCGGCAAAAAGCAGATGGCAGACCACCACTGCCGCCAGCGCCAGCAGACCGCTGAACAAACCGCGTTGATACCAACGCGAATGATCAAAACAGAGGATGAAACTGAGTAGGTACAGACTCAGCGGGAGCACCCAGAGGAAGGGGACCACGGCCACATCCTGGCAAAGCTTGGTCGTTGTTGCGATCAGCAGCACCGATGCTGTCATCGGCAGCACCAGCCACATGAAGCGATCCATGGGCAGTGGCTTCACCACGGCCCCTCGAGGCTCCGACAGAGGGTTCTCCTTCCCGATCGACGAGTGGGTCCACAACCGAAATGCGCAGTACGCGCAAACCAGCACAAAAATGCAGAGTCCGACGGACCACATGACCGCTTGCTGCTGGCGGCTGAATGAGGATTCCACGTAAAACGGATAACTGATCAGGGCGAGCAACGAGCCAATGTTGGACAACGCATACAGACGGTACGGAGAACGCCCAGGGTGGGTCAGGCTGAACCACTTTTGGATGAGCGGTCCGGTGGATGAGAGGACAAAGTAAGGCAGGCCCAGGCTGGCCGCCAGTAACAGAAGGATGCGGCCTACGGGATCTCCGCCGTTGGATGGCTGCCAGCTTTCAGAGGGTGTGATGGGCAGAAAGGCCACCGCCAGGATCAACAAGCCCACATGCACCATCACCTGGTGTCTTTGCTTCAGGTAGGTGGAAGTGATGTGCGCATACGCATAACCGGCGAGCAACAGCACCTGGAAGAAGAGCATGCAGGTTGTCCAGACTCCGGGACTGCCGCCAAACCAGGGCAGGATGTATTTGCCGATGATCGGCTGAACTTGGAACAGCAGGAAGGCTCCTGTAAAAATCGTCAGGGCAAACGGCAGCATGCGGATGATTTAATCGCGTGGAATGATGGGGCAGAAATCACTTCGTCGGGATCCAAATGGGCCGCCGGAAGAAGGCTGACCGCAGCCAGGGTTGTCTATAGTCAGCTCCCAAGAGAACCTGCCCCGCCGGAAGCGCAACCCTGCATCTCATTCATTCCAAACAACCAGCCATGCTCCGCGGAAACGCCTGCAGTCCCATTGTCACGGGCCGACAAAAAAAAGCCGCAGGCGGAAATCCGCCCGCGGCTTTGAAATCAGTCCGGTTCCGATACCTCAGCTGGCCTCGGTCGCCTTGACCTCGGGCTCGGGAAGCTCAGCCCCAAAGGGCAGGCTGATACGAAGCTTCTTGTAGCTCGGCAGACCCGTGCCCGCCGGGATCAAGTGACCCATGATGACGTTTTCCTTGAAGCCCTTCAGATTGTCGATCTTGCCGAGGGTCGAGGCGTCCGTCAGCACGCGGGTCGTCTCCTGGAAGGAGGCGGCGGAGATGAAGGATTCGGTCTCAAGCGAGGCCTTGGTGATACCCAGCAGGATCGGCTCGGCCTCGGCGGGCTTGCCACCGGCTTCCTCGATGCGCTTGTTGTCAGCAAGGAACGCGGCACGGTCCACCTGCTCGCCCCAGAAGTACTCGCTGTCACCGGGATCGGTGATGCGGACCTTGCGAAGCATCTGGCGGATGATGATCTCGATGTGCTTGTCGTTGATCGTCACGCCCTGCAGGCGGTAAACTTCCTGCACCTGGCTGATCAGGAAGTCGTAGAGCGCTGACGGCCCGAGGATCTCAAGGATCTCGTGCGGATCAGCCGCGCCTTCCGTGAGGTGCTGGCCCTTGTGGACCACGTCGCCGGGCTGCACGATGATGTGCTTTCCGGTCGGGATGAGGTGTTCCTCCTCCTGCGCGGTCTCCTCGTTGCGGACGACCAGCTTGCGCTTGCCGCGCAGCGTGCCCTCAAACGAGACAACCCCGTCGATGCGCGCCATCTCAGCGGCATCCTTCGGGCGACGGGCTTCGAAGAGCTCGGCCACACGCGGCAGACCGCCGGTGATGTCCTTGGTCTTCGAGGCCTGCCGCGGGGTCTTGGCGAGGAGGGCACCGGGGGCGATGATGTCGCCCTCGTTGACCGCGATCTGTGCGCCGACGGGGATGGAATAGGCCGCGAGGGGCTTGTTCTTCTCGTCACGCACCTCGATCTGGGGATTGAGGTCCTCCTTATGCTCGATGACGACCGTGGCGATGCGGCCCGACGATTCGTCGAGTTCGCGCTTTACGGTGACTCCGGGGATCATGTCCTTGAACACGAGGGTGCCACCTTTTTCTGAAAGCACCGGCACGTTGTAGGGATCCCATTGCGCGAGGACGGCGCCCTTTTCGATCTTTTCGCCATCCCCGAGCGGGAGATAGGAACCGACCACGATGTTGTAGGACTCAAGTTCGCGGTCATCCGAATCGATGATCTGGATCGAACCGGTCTTGTTGAGCACGATGCTGGCACCATCAGCCGTGGGCACGAGACGGAGGCCCTTGTACTTGATAGACCCACCGGCACGGACACGAATCTCCGGCGTCTTGAATCCGCCGGAAGCAACGCCACCGATATGGAAGGTACGCATGGTCAGCTGCGTACCAGGCTCACCAATCGACTGGGCGGCGATGATGCCGACGGAGTCGCCGATCTTGGCGAGGCGATTGGTGGCCGGATTGATGCCGTAGCTCTTGGCGTCAATACCGTGGCGGCTGTTGGAGGTAAGCGGCGACATGACCTTCACGCGCTCAATGCCGGCATCCACAATGCGGGTGGCCAGATCCTCGGTGATGAGATCACCGGAGCCCACCAGCAGCTGGGTTGGATTGAGCGGATCGTAAATGTCGTCGCTGGAGCAACGGCCGACGAGGCGCTCGCGGAGCCCGACGATTTCGTCGTCACCCTCGAAGATGGCTTTCTTCCAGATGCCGTCGCGGGCACCGCAATCCTCCTCGGCGATGATGACGTCCATGGCCACATCGCACAGTTTGCGGGTGAGATAGCCGGCATCCGCGGTCTTGAGCGCAGTGTCGGCGAGACCCTTGCGGGCACCATGGGTGGAAATGAAGTACTCCAGGACGGTAAGTCCCTCGCGGAAGGAGGACAGGATCGGACGTTCGATGATCTCGCCCGAGGGCTTGGCCATGAGACCGCGGGTGCCGCACAGCTGGCGGACCTGCTGCTTGTTGCCACGGGCGCCCGAGTCCATCATGATGTAAACCGGGTTCACTTCGGTACGCCCGTCGTTGTTCTCCAGCTTGGCGAACACGGCCTTGGCGATCTTGTCGGTGGCGGCGGTCCATAGATCGATGACCTTGTTCTTGCGCTCGCCCTCCGTGATGATGCCCTTGTTGAACTGGCCCTCGACCTCGGCGATCTTCGTGCGGGTTTCCCGCACGATGTCCTTCTTGTCCTCGGGAATGATCATGTCGTCGATACCGATCGAAATGCCGGCCTGCATCGCGGTCTGGAAACCGAGATCCTTCAGCTTATCGAGGGTATCGATGGTGGTCTGCTCACTGGCGACCCGGGTGACGTTCAGGATGAGGTCACCCAGCTTGCCCTTGGGCACGGGGAAGTTGACGAAGCCGAGACCGGCTGGCCAGATCTGGTTGAAGATCACGCGGCCGACCGTGGTGCGAACGGTGCGCTTGTCCTTGTTGCCGTATACCGTCTCCTTGCCGAAGTCAGGGTTCGGCACCTCGACCCAGTCGTGCATCTTGAGAGCGCCGTCGGTCTTGGCGAAGATCACTTCCTGGAGACCGCTGAGGAGGGGGACATGAACGCCCTTGGCGGGCTTCTTGCGGGGCTCGATGGTCAGGTAGTAGGTGCCCAGCACGATGTCCTGGGACGGCGTGAGGATCGGCTTGCCGGACGACGGTGAGAAGATGTTCGACGTCGCCATCATGAGGAGCTTGCACTCCATGATCGCCTCAAGCGAAAGGGGCACATGCACGGCCATCTGGTCGCCGTCGAAGTCGGCGTTATAGGCGGTGCAGACGAGAGGATGGACGCGGATGGCCTCGCCCTCGATCAGGACGGGCTCGAAGGCCTGGATGGACAGGCGATGGAGGGTCGGCGCGCGGTTGAGCAACACCGGATGACCCTTGGTCACCTCTTCCAGAATATCCCAGACCTCGGGGGACTTCTTCTCGATCATCTTACGGGCACCGCGGACGGTGTGCACGAAGCCGAGCTCCTTGAGGCGACGGATGATGAACGGTTCGAAGAGGACGAGCGCCATCTTCTTGGGCAGACCGCACTGGTTGAGCTTGAGCTCAGGACCGATGACGATGACGGAGCGTCCGGAGTAATCCACACGCTTGCCCAGCAGATTCTGGCGGAACCGGCCCTGTTTGCCCTTGAGCATGTCCGACAGCGACTTCAGCGGTCGGTTGCCGGCGCCGGTGACAGGCCGGCCGTGACGGCCGTTGTCGAAAAGGGCGTCGACCGCCTCCTGCAGCATCCGCTTTTCGTTGTGGATGATGACATCGGGCGTCTTCAGCTGCATCAGATTCCGCAGACGGTTGTTGCGGTTGATGACGCGACGATAGAGGTCGTTCAGGTCGGAGGTCGCGAAGCGGCCACCCTCGAGCGGCACGAGCGGGCGCAGGTCCGGCGGGATGACGGGCAGCACTTCGAGCACCATCCACTCAGGACGGGACTTCGACTGGATGAATCCCTGGATGACCTTCAAACGCTTGGAGAGCTTCTTCTTGATCTGCTTGGACTTCGTGGCGCGCATCTGCTCCTGGAGCTCGGCGACGGTCGCGTCCATGTCCATGAGTTTCAGACAATCACGGACGGCCTCGGCACCCATCTTGGCGACGAAGGAGTCGTCACCATATTCGTCAAGTGCCTGGCGGTACTCGACGTCGGTGAGCAGCTGCTTGGTCTCGAGGGGGGTCTTGCCCGGATCGATCACCATGAAGTTCTCGTAATAGATCACCCGCTCGAGCGAGCGGGCGGTCATGTCGAGCAGCAGGCCGAGCCGGCTTGGCATGCTTTTGAGGAACCAGATGTGCGCGACGGGCACGGCCAGCTCGATATGGCCCATCCGCTCGCGACGGACGCGGGCAATGGTGACCTCGACGCCGCAGCGGTCGCAAATGACATCCTTGTACTTGATGCGCTTGTACTTTCCGCAGGCGCACTCGTAGTCGCGCACCGGGCCGAATATCTTCTGGCAGAAGAGGCCGCCCGGCTCGGGCTTGAAGGTGCGGTAGTTGATGGTCTCGGGGTTCTTCACCTCGCCCTTGGACCAGGCGCGGATGATTTCCGGAGAGGCGACCGTGATTGAAACGCAGTCGAAGGGATTCTCGTCCATGCCTAGTGCTCCCCGTGCGTCCTCACGCTCGCGGGCACCGGCGGTTTCGTTGGGTTGAATGCTCATCGGTTTGATTCCCTGGGTACGTTAAAGGTTGGCGGAACGGGGGGCGGCCTGGGCGGCGGATGGAGTGTGGGCGACCGTGAGGTTGCCGAGCGCATCGCGCTTGTTGAGCTTGATGTCGAGACCCAGGGACTGGATCTCCTTGATCAGCACGTTGAACGATTCGGGGGTGCCCGCGATCAGAGTGTTGTCGCCCTTGACGAGCGACTCGTAGATCTTGGTGCGGCCCTGGACATCGTCGGACTTGACGGTGAGGAGTTCCTGCAGCGTGTGCGCCGCGCCATAAGCCTCGAGGGCCCAGACCTCCATCTCACCGAAGCGCTGGCCGCCGTACTGGGCTTTGCCACCCAGGGGCTGCTGCGTGACGAGCGAGTACGGACCGACCGCACGCGCATGGATCTTGTGCGACACGAGATGGTTCAGCTTCATCATGTAGATGTAGCCAACCACGACCTGCTGGTCGATTTTCTCGCCGGTGCGACCGTCGAAGAGGACGCTCTTGCCCGTGGTGGGCAGACCGGCCTCCTTGAGGTATTCGCGAACCTTCTTCTCGGGAATCCCGTCGAAGACCGGGGTCGCCACCTTGATGCCGAGCTTGGAGCAGGCCCAGCCGAGATGGGTTTCGAGAACCTGGCCGACGTTCATGCGCGAGGGCACGCCCAGTGGGTTGAGACAGATCTGGATCGGTGTGCCGTCGGGCAGGAAGGGCATGTCCTCCTCGGGCACGATCTTGGCGACCACACCCTTGTTGCCATGGCGTCCGGCCATCTTGTCACCAACCTCGAGCTTCTGCTTCGTGGCGATGTAAACCTTGACCTGCTTGATGGCACCGCTGCCGGCGTCCTCGCCGGCCTCGACACCCGTAACCTTGCGCTCGCGGTCACCTTCAAGCTCGTCGAACTTTGACTGGTACGAGCCGATGATCTCCATGATCTTGATGCGAACCGGGGACGGGTCGATCTCGACGTGCTTGGAGACGGCTGCCAGCTTGCGCAGGAGCGTCTTGGTGATCTTGCGGTTGGCTGGGATGATGATCTCACCGCTGTCGCCATTGATAACATCAAGCGGGATTTTCTCACCGAGGAGGATGTTGGAAAGCGCCTCGGTGAGGGACTCGCGCAGCTTGTCCATCTCCGTCTTGTAATCCTCCTGGATCTGCTTGATCTGGCGGCGGCGGTCCGAGGGAGAAAGCTTCTCCTTTTCAAAATCAACCCGGCTGGAGACCTTGACGTCCATGATGATGCCGGTGACACCGGAAGGCACCACGAGAGAGGTGTCCTTCACGTCCGCGGCCTTCTCACCGAAGATGGCTCGGAGGAGTTTTTCCTCAGGCGCAAGCTCGGTCTCGGACTTCGGCGTGATCTTGCCGACGAGGATGTCGCCCGGCTTCACCTCGGCACCGATGCGAATGACACCGTTGTGGTCGAGGTTCTTGAGCGCCTCTTCACCGACGTTCGGGATATCCCGGGTGATTTCCTCGGGTCCGAGCTTGGTGTCGCGGGCGGTGACCTCGAACTCCTGGATGTGGATCGAGGTGAAGATGTCGTCCTTGAGCACCTTCTCGGATATGAGGATGGCGTCCTCGAAGTTGTAACCATTCCAAGGCATGAAGGCCACGAGGGTGTTGCGGCCGAGGGCCATTTCGCCCCGGTCGGTGGACGGGCCGTCAGCGATGATCTCGTCCGCCTTGATTTTCTGGCCCTTGTGCACAATCGGCTTCTGATTGAAGCACGTCCCGGCGTTTGAACGCATGAACTTGCGCAGTTCGTAGACATGCAAGCCGGTCTTTGGGTCGCTCTTGGGGCTCTTCTCGAAGTTGCGGGGCAGCTCACCGTCCTTGGAGACGACGATGCGGCGGGCGTCGACCGAGGCAACGATCCCACTGGCCTCGGCCACGACGACGATCTTGGAGTCGCGGGCGACGCGCTCTTCGATGCCAGTGCCGACGTAAGGTGACTCCGATTCGAGCAGAGGCACACCCTGGCGCTGCATGTTCGCCCCCATGAGCGCGCGATTGGCATCGTCGTGCTCAAGGAAGGGGATCATGCCGGCCGCGATGGAGATGACCTGCTTGGGCGAAACGTCCATGTAGTCGACGTCGCCGGCGGGAACCTCAAGGAATTCGCCGTCCTTCCGGACGGTGACCTTGCCGATAAAATTACCCTTGTCGTCCATCTCGGCGTTGGCCTGGGCAATGACCTTGGCCTCTTCCTGGTCGGCGGTGAGGTATTCGATTTTGTCGGAGACCCGACCGTCCTTGACCAAACGGTAGGGCGTCTCGATGAAACCAAATTCGTTGACGCGGGCGTAGGTCGAGAGGGAGTTGATGAGACCGATGTTCGGACCTTCCGGCGTCTCGATCGGGCAGATGCGGCCATAGTGCGAAGGATGCACGTCACGCACCTCGAAACCAGCGCGCTCGCGGTTGAGCCCGCCCGGCCCGAGGGCCGAAAGACGACGCTTGTGCGTGACCTCCGCAAGCGGGTTGATCTGGTCCATGAACTGCGACAGCTGGCTGCGGGCGAAAAAGTCGCGGATGACGGTCGTGAGTGCCTTCGGGTTGATCAGCTTCTGCGGAGTGATCGAGTCGACGCTCTGGTCGTACATGGTCATGCGCTCGCGGACGAGACGCTCGGTGCGGGCCAGGCCCACGCGGCACTGGTTGGCAAGAAGTTCGCCGACGGTTCGAACCCGGCGGCTGCCGAGATGATCAATGTCATCGACCACCCCCTCGCCACGCTTGAGGCGGACCAGGTACTTGGTGGCGGCAACGACGTCACCACTCTCCAGGATACGCTGTTGAAGATCGACCTTGAGGCCGAGCTTCTGGTTCACCTTGTAACGGCCGACGCGGCCGAGGTCATAGCGCTTGGGATCGAAGAAGAGCCGCTTGAGCAGGGCCTTGGCGTTTGCCGTGGTCGGCGGCTCGCCGGGACGTAGTCGCTTGTAAATTTCCTTCAGGGCCTCCTCCTCATTACGGGTCGGATCCTTCTTGAGGGCGCGAATGAGGGCGCCTTCATCGACCGCGGTGTCGATCACCCGGATCGAGGCAATGCCATGTTTTTCGAAGGTGCGAACGATCTGCTTGGTAAGCGGTTCAAAAGCGCGGGCGAGCACGACACCCTGCTGGGCATCAATGGCGTCTTCAACCAACACCAGCGAGCTGACATTCTCGAGGTCGAGCGCCTTGGAGACCTTCAGATCCTTGATCTCATAAAACAGGTTGAGCAGGTCGATGTCGCTCGAGTAACCAACGGCGCGCAGCAACGTTGTGATGAGGAACTTGCGGCGGCGGCGGCGGCGGTCGAGATAAACATAAAGCAGATCGTTGTTGTCGAACTGCACCTCAAGCCAGGTGCCGCGATCGGGAATGATGCGGAAGGAATGGAGCAGCTTGCCGTTTGGATGCGGGGTCACCTCGAAGGCGATGCCGGGGGAACGGTGGAGCTGGGAGACCACGACGCGTTCGGCGCCGTTGATGGTGAAGGAACCCCGCTCAGTCACCATGGGAATTTCGCCCATGTAGATCTCCTCGTCCTTGATGAAGTCCTCTTCGCGAAGACGAAGCTTCACGTAGAGGGGAACCGAATAGGTGATGCCCTCGCGCAGGCACTCATTCTCCGAGCTCTTGGGCTCGCCGAGCGTGTAGGAAACATATTCCAAAGTGAGCCGGCCGTCGTAGGACTCGATTGGAAACACCTCGCGAAACACAGCCTCAAGGCCCTGGGCCTTGCGCTGCTTCTCCGGAATGCCCTTTTGCAGGAAGTCGAGATAAGAGGTGATCTGGATCTCGATCAGATTAGGCGGCTGAATGACTTCGCGGAGTTTACCGAAGTTGACTCGGTCGGTGTGATTGCGGTCGGCCATGTGTATATCCCGGTTGAGTGAAGGAAAGGGCGCAGGAAAGCGCGAAAATCAGGCCTCCAACGACCGGGCGGTGGCACGGTCGCTAAAGGATGAAAAGGACGAAAAAGAACGGTTAGGAGAAAAGGCAAAGGACAGGCCGTGAGATGACACGGCCTGTCCTGAAGATTCCGGGCGTTGTGCGTGTAGGTTCGCCAAGCGCGATTACTTGAGTTCGACCGTGGCTCCAGCGGCCTCGAGCTTCTTCTTGATTTCCTCGGCATCGGCCTTGGAAGCGCCCTCTTTGACGGGCTTCGGGGCGCCCTCGACCAGATCCTTGGCCTCCTTGAGGCCGAGGCCGGTGATGGCACGGACTTCCTTGATGACGCCGATCTTGTTGGATCCGGCGGCGGCGAGGATGACATTGAACTCGGTCTGCTCTTCGGCAGGTGCGGCGGCGGCGGCGCCAGGAGCGGCGGCGACAACGGCGGCGGCGGCGGAAACGCCCCACTTGGCCTCGAGGTCCTTGACGAGGGCGGCGAGTTCGAGGATCGGCTGGCTCGACAGCCACTCGATGACTTGGTCTTTGGTGATGTTGCTCATAATGATCTCCTGCTCCGGACTAGCGGTCCGCGGATGCGGCGCGTTTAAGGGACGTATCCCCTAGACTGGAGCGTTTGATGGTTGGGCATTCTGCGGGTTGCGGCGGTAAAGCCGGTTTCCCGTAAAAAATGGAATGGGTTGTGGTGGATGGTTCAGGCGGCCTCTCCGGCCGCCTTGATCTTGGCATCGAGCACGCGGACGAATGCGGCCCCATGCTCGGTAAGAAGGCTGAGGAACTGCGCACGCAGGACGTCGAAGGACGGGAGATCGGCGATCACGGCCAGTTCGGCGGCGCTCATGACCTTCCGTTCGAGAATACCGACCTTGACCTCAAGCTTCTGCTTCTCCTCGACGAACTTCTTGAGAATCTTGGCGACACCGGCGGGATTGGCCCCGCCGACCACAATGGCCGTCTGCCCGGCCAGGGACCCGTCCACCTCGGGCAGGCCGAGGGCCTTCGCCGCGACGCGGAACGAGCTGTTCTTGACGACGTGGAACTCAGCCTTCTCGGGCTCCAGCCGGGCGCGAAGCTCGGCCACGTCGGCCACGGTGACCTTCGAGAAATTGGTGAGGATGACGTAATCGGACTTGTTGAGGTGGGATTCGACCTCGCTGATCAGATATTGTTTTTCGGCTCTCATGGTGCGGCCTCGTTTAATATTTGCTGTATTCGGTCGAGGCGATCCGCAGGCCGGGGCTCATGCTGGAGGAAATCGCGACGGTTTTGATGTAATTGCCCTTGAAGGAGGACGGACGGACCTTGCCAACGGCGTCGATCACGGCCTGGGCATTCTCAAGAAGCTGGGCGGGAGTGAAGGAACGCTTGCCGACGCCAACCCCGATGTTGCAGCTCTTGTCCATCTTGAACTCTACGCGGCCGGCCTTGACGGCCTTGATGCCGGCGACGATGTCGTCGGTGACAGTGCCGCTCTTCGGGTTGGGCATCAGGCCTTTGGGACCGAGAATGCGGGCGAGGGTGCGGACCTGCTTCATGGCATCGGTCGTCGCGATGGCGACGTCAAAGTCGAGCCAGCCCTCGGTGACCTTTTGCATCATGTCCTGCAGACCGGCGGCATCCGCACCGGCGGCCAGGGCCTCCTCCGGATTGTCGGTGAAGACGAGGACGCGCACCTTCTTGCCAGAGCCATTGGGCAACGGCGTGGTGCCGCGCACCATCTGGTCGCCCTGGGTCGGATCGACCCCGAGGCGGATGGAAAGCTCGACGGTTTCGTCGAACTTGGCTGGAGGGAACTTCGCAAGGATTTCCACCGCCTCGGCGAGCGGGTAGTCCTTGGTGAGATCAGCGGCCTTGACGGCGCTTTGGTAGCGTTTGCTGCGTTTTTCCATTTGCGACTCCTTGCGGTACGTACGTCCCGGAGGACTCCCGCGGTGAGTTGATGCGGTTGCGGATAAATAGTTCAGTCGATGACTTCGATGCCCATGTTTCGGGCGGTCCCGGCGATGACCTTGATGCCGGCGGCCTCATCCTTGGCATTGAGATCGGCCTTCTTGAGCTTGTAGATTTCAGCCAGTTGCTTGGTGGTGACCTTGCCCACCTTGTCCTGATTCGGCCGGGCCGAGCCGGCGGCGATGTTGGCGGCCTTCTTAAGCAGGACCGCCGCGGGCGGGGACTTGAGTATGAAAGTGAAAGACTTGTCGGAGAAAACCGTGATGACGACCGGCAGGATCATGCCGTTCTGGTCCTTGGTCTTCGCGTTGAATTCTTTGCAGAACGCCATGATATTGACGCCCTGCGCGCCGAGCGCGGGACCGACCGGCGGCGCCGGATTGGCGGCGCCTGCCGGGAGTTGAAGGCGGATGTAACCTTGGATCTTCTTGGCCATGGGAAACGGTGTGGATTAGGGACTTATGATGGGTGATCTGAGTCTGATTTCGATGCCAGAGAGGCGGCTTGGAATCATAAATCGCGATCGTCAGTCGTAAATTATTCAGTGATGCGCTGGACCTGCCAGTATTCGAGTTCGACCGGGGTGAAGCGGCCAAAAATGGAGACGGAAATCTTGAGCTTGCCGCGGTCGGGATCGATTTCGTCGATCCGGCCGGTAAGATTGGCGAAGGCGCCGTCGGTGACCTTGACCTCCTCGCCGACCTCGTAGGAAACCTTCGGCACTTCCTTGCCGCTTGCAGCCTCGATCCGGGCCTTGATCTCCTCGATCTCGGCCGGCCGGAGGGCTGCGGGATTCTCGCCACCGACAAAGCCGATCACTCCGCTGGTCTCCTTGACGAAATACCAGGGCTTGTTGATGAGCTTCTTCTCCTCGTCATACAGGCGCATCTGGATGAAGACATAACCCGGATAAAGCTTGCGCACCTTGGTGCTCTTCTTGCCGGCCTTGACCTCGGAAACTACCTCGGTGGGAAGAAGGACTTCGAAGATGTAATCCTCGAGTTCCTCGGGCTTCTTGAACTTCTCGATGTAATTCCTGACCTTGCCCTCCTGGCCGGAAAGCGTGTGCAGCGCAAACCACTGGGCGCCGGCGGGAACGGATGTTGAGGTGGTGGACATGGTGCGGCTCAAAGGACCCATGAAGTGATCCAGTCGACTACCTGATACAGCGCAAAATCGCTGATGCTGGTAAATATCCCGAGGATGGCGGCAGCAATAATGACCACGACGGTGGAATCGCGCAGCTCACTGCGCGTCGGCCAGGTGGCTTTTTGAAGTTCTCCGATCATTTCACCGACGAAGATACGGGTGCTGCGGAACGGGTTTTTCATCTCTGGAAAATGCTGGCAGGCGCGGAGGGAATCGAACCCCCAACCAACGGTTTTGGAGACCGCTACTCTACCAATTGAGCTACGCGCCTGGGTGAAGGGATTATTTAGACGACACAGCCGAGGCCCCGGAAACGAGGCCTCGGCGGGTGGTGGCAAACGCAGATTGCTGAATTATTCGATGATCTCGGTGATACGGCCGGCACCGATGGTGCGGCCACCTTCGCGGATGGCAAAGCGCTGGGTCTTTTCCATGGCGATCGGCACGATCAGGTCGATCTCAACGGCGATATTGTCTCCCGGCATGATCATCTCGACACCGGTGGGAAGGTTGACGACACCCGTCACATCGGTGGTGCGGAAGTAGAACTGAGGACGGTACCCGTTGAAGAACGGCGTATGACGGCCACCCTCCTCCTTGGTGAGAACGTAGATCTCGGCCTTGCCCTTTTTGTGCGGGGTGATGGATTTCGGAGCCGCGATGACCTGGCCGCGCTCAATGCCGTCCTTTTCCACACCGCGGAGGAGCAGACCGACGTTGTCGCCCGCCTGCCCGGAATCGAGCAGCTTGCGGAACATCTCGATGCCGGTGATGACGGTCGTGACGGTGTCACGCAAACCCACGATCTCAACGGTTTCGTTGAGCTTGCAGATACCGCGCTCGATACGGCCGGTGGCAACGGTGCCGCGGCCGGTGATGGAAAAGACGTCCTCAACGGACATCAGGAAGGGCTTGTCCGTCTCGCGCTGGGGCTCGGGAATGTCCGTGTCGATGGCGTTCATGAGCGCCGTGATGGCGGCTTCGCCCTCGGGCTTGCCCTCAAGGGCGGCGGTGGCGGAACCACGGACGATGGTGGCATTGTCACCGTCGAACTGGTACTTGGACAGCAGTTCGCGAATTTCCATCTCGACGAGATCGAGAAGCTCGGCGTCGTCAATGAGGTCAACCTTGTTGAGCCAGACCACGATCTTCGGAACACCGACCTGACGGGCAAGCAGGATGTGCTCACGGGTCTGCGGCATCGGGCCGTCAGCCGCCGATACCACGAGGATGGCACCGTCCATCTGGGCCGCGCCGGTGATCATGTTCTTGACGAAGTCGGCATGCCCCGGGCAATCGACGTGAGCGTAGTGACGCTTCTCGGTCTCGTATTCCACGTGGGCTACGGAAATGGTGACGATCTTGGAGGCGTCACGCACGGTGCCGCCCTTCGCGATGTCCGCATAGGACTTGACCTCGGCCAGTCCCTTGCGGGCCTGCACGGCGAGAATGGCCGTTGTGGTCGTGGTTTTTCCGTGGTCAACGTGGCCGATGGTGCCTACGTTCACGTGCGGTTTCTTGCGCTCGAATGTGCCTTTAGCCATTGTGGGTGTGGGACGTTTGTTTGTGGGTGAGATGCTGAAATGGGTTTTTATGACTTGCACGCCCTGGAGCCCAGAACCGGACTTGAACCGGCGACCTCGTCCTTACCAAGGACGTGCTCTGCCAACTGAGCTATCTGGGCACACAAAGGAATGGGTCAAAAAACGAGAAAAGAGCGTCGAACGTGAAGGGCCGATTTTGGCCCGTCAACTGCAAACTTGGCAGTTAACGCAAAATCTTAGGGGCCCAGAGAGATATGATAAATTCCGGGCTTCAGACGCGCTCCCAGCCGGTAGGATCTGGCCAGGTGCTCCGGCAGCCATCCATCGACCCCGTTGGACCCTGAGCTGACGGTCACAGCCGGCAGGCCAATCAAACCGGTTAGATCAACGGCAGCCACCAACTGCAAAGGAGCCCAGTCTTCCCTGGGCGCATCGGCAACCATGGGCAATTCGGCCGTCAGTGCCACCTGGCCGCTCCCCGCTTCCACCACTTCCATGTATCCAAATCGTGAAGACAGGGCTTCCATCGGTATCTTCCGGCGCCCCAGCGAGCGAAACGCATCCCTGCCCTGCTCCGTGCGCAAGGCGGCAATCGGCGTCTCCGGCACTTTGGTCAGCTGGGGAAAGGCCACCAGCGAGTCACCATCATCATAGCCCAGCCTGGGCTGGAAATCCCGGAACGCCGTCGTGGGCTCCGTCCTCTCATCCCCCACTATGGCTTCCGCCTGTCCTGCATTAACCGCGGTGGGCATGAACAACACCTCAGGATCACGCAGAGCCGCTTCCTCCTGCAGGGTGATATCCTTGGCTCCCCCATCCAGTCTTACCAATCCTATCGGGGCGGGCGGAGGCAGCACGGAAGTCGGCTGATCGACCGGCAGGCGCAGCAGGGCGACCAGCGCCAGCATCATCGCCAGGCCGCCGAGCCCGGCCACCAGCCAGGGAAACCGATGGGGTTTTCCACCCGCAGCCATGTAAACTACCTTGCCCCCCGGGCGGGTTCACCCGCCAGATGAACCTGGAATCCCGCCTCCCGGGCGAGCTCGAGTACTGCAAACAGATCCTGCGAGGGAACGGAGGCATCGGCCTGAACCAGCATCCGCAAATCAGTGCGCCCCTGGGCACGGCCGCTTAGCCAGGTGCGCAACTGGGCCAGGTTCAACCGGCCTTCATCAGTGATGATAAAACTGGCGTCCCGGACCAGGATCACAACCGGAGTGGTGGCGGCACCCGCATAGGCACCCGGCATGGAGGGAAGCGAGAAGTCCACCGAGAGTCCTGGAGAAAGTACAAAACGCGACCCGAAGAGGATGAAGAACATTCCGAGCAGGACCGCATTGAGCACAAACAGCGCCAGTCCATCCAGCAGCCGTGGCGGCGGGCGGAGGCGCGAAGCGAGATCCAGTGGCCGTGTTATCATGACGAGGCCGGATCCTGCCCGGCAACCCCCGCACCGACCTCGGCCGCCCCAGGTGCGAGCCCGCGGTAGTCATTAAGCAAATACCGCATGATTTCGTTGCCCCCCCATTCAATGTCACGAACCAGCGCACGCACGCGACCGCTGAGAAAGTGGTAGGCAAGGTGGGCGGGAATTGCCACCAGCAGGCTCCCCGCAGTCGTCAGCAGCGCCTGCCACATGCCTGTGGAAAGCGCCCGGGCGGTGGCGTATTCGCCCCCCTGCATGAACGCATGGAAGGTGACGATCATTCCTAATATCGTTCCGAGCAGTCCCACAAGAGGGGCCACCTGGGCCACGGCGGCAATGGCTCCGAGCCGGCGCTCCAGCGCGGGAATCTCAACCAATGCCGCCTCCTGCACCGCATAGCGCATGCTGGTTTCGTCCGCTGATGCGTTGAGCAAGGCAGCCTTGACCACTGCCGCGACCGGTCCCGGTGTTTCCTCGCAAACCGTGAGCGCCTCGACGATGCGACGGCGCGCCAGGATGTTCTTGATGCCACCCAGGAACGCCGTTGAACGAATCTGCCCGCGGTGAAGGTAAAGCGTGCGCTCGAGACACAGCACCAGCAACAATGCCGCCATCAACAGGATCACCCACATCATGGGGCCACCGCGGGCGAGGAGACTGAAATCGAAGACCGTCATCAGGGAATCAAGTGGTTAGACCGGGTTGGAGTGCATCCGTCAACAGGTCAGGGAACCACCCCTGCGCCGCCAACCCGGGAAAAGGCTGCCCGGGCGGCCTCGGCATGAGGAAGGCCCCGGTTAAGGATGAGGGCATACATGTCGCGGGCCTGCTCCAGCCGGCCCTGTTGTTCATTCAGGGCGCCCAGCTCGAAAATAATCCGCGCCATCCAATAACGCCCCCGCGGGCCAAGCCCTTTCTGACCGGGCTCCTCGAGCAGCGGACCGTTGACCACAGGCCACCACACCTGTTGAGCCCGGTCCGCACGGCCGGCCCGGACCAGTGCAAATCCGTGCTTGAATCCCGCCTCCAGCCGAAGGTCAGCCGGGGCGCTGGACAGGTCCTGCAGCCGTTCATAACCAGAAATGGCCGTTTCCAATCGCGCAGGATCCGTCGCTGAAAGGAACGCATGGCAGTCGGCCAGGGCCAGCTCCGCCGCCTGCACATTGAGGTGCCGGGGGAAATCCCTCACCAACAATTCGTACACCTGCTGGGCAAGGCCAAATTGATTGAGTTCACGGAGCAGATCCCCCTGTAAGAAACGGGCCTGGAAAACGACCTCGCTGTCCGGATAACGCTGCACCAAACGCTCCAGAATATTGTACGCCTCCTGATAAAAGGGATCCGACCCCCGTCTGCGCACGATCAAGGCGGCCTGCAACAACGCATAAGCGGCAAACCTGCTTTCGGGGAAATCATCCGCCAGCTTCACGAGGACCCGCTGGGCTTCGACCAACTGTCCCTGCTCGGCGTAGGCTTCCGCCTCGATGATGTAGGAAAACACCGCCGCATCTGCATCCGGATAATCCGCCCGCAATTGCCTGAGCCCATCCAGGGCTATCTCAGGACGGTTGAGGGCAAAATTCGCCTGGGACTCGAGCAGGGCGAGTGAACTCGCGACTTCCGCCCTCAACCCGGGTTCAAGTTCATCCAAAGTCCCCCGCAGGTCCGCAACCAGCTCGAGGGCCGGTTCCGGCGAGCCGGCCTCGAAGGCCAGACGAGCCTGTAGCCAGGCCATGCGCACCTTGAGTTCGACGGGCAACACCGCGACCTCGGATCGCATCAGCAAGCGACTGATCCGCTGGTAGGCCTGCTCGATGCCCTCGGCCCCCGTGGTCTGCAACGCCCGGCAAAGGTTCCACTCGGCCCGCCAGCGGCTGACCGGATCAAAGCGGGGATCATCGGAAAACTCGTCGAGCCGGGCCGCCGCCTCCATGATGCGACCAGCGGCAATCTCGGAAATCACCAGTTGAAAGATGAGTCCACCCGGAGCAACCCCGGCAGGCACGTCGGCAAGCGCCGCCAGATAGGCGCCACCGGCACTGCGATGGTCACCCGCGCGAAAATAGGCCTCAGCCACCAGCACCCCGAGCGAAGCCCGGATCGCAGCGACCGGGGTTTCCGCCATCGCTTGGGCGGCGTAACCAGCGGCCCGGCGATACTGCGCCCGCTGCCAGGCCGCCTCCATGAGCACTCCAAAGGCGGCCGGTTTCAGCCGCGATCCCGGAAAGCGCTCCAACACCATGTTGGCATCAGCCTCGGCATCCGCATGGCGATTGTCGGTCAGGGCAAGTTGCGCCCGGGATAACAACAGATCCTCCAGTATCGGGTGCGGAGCCGCCCCCCCGATCAGCCGGTCCAGCGTGGCCCGGAAGGCCGAGCGCGCCGAGCCCTCGGTGGAAGCACCTGCCAGCAATTGCAGGGCAATCCGCTGCTTGTCCCGATCATCCGCATTCGAGAGCAGGCTGTTAAGCGCCGTCCGCCCCACGCCATCACGCGCACCCGCGATCAACCCGAGATGCAGGCGCAGGTCGTCATGGACCTCGCGTTCCTGAGGCGGCAGGCTCTGCAACTGCTCTTCCAGAAAGCTGACTGCCTCCGCCACCTCGCCCCGCACGTAGAGAGCGGCGGCATACTGCTCGGCAAACCGATAGCCCTGGCTCCGGCCCCGGAATTGATCCACATTGCGCCGCAGGGTGGCCAGTGCCTCGTTGGACAAGGCCCCCTCGTCACGCAGGCGTGCGCTGAACTGCGCAAGTACAAAGCGGGCCCGGGACAAATCCGAGGGCGCGGCCGCCACCGCCTGATCGTAGGAGGTGTTGGCGGCGGTGAAGTCTCCGGCTTCCGCTGCGATCAGACCCCCCAGATAATGGTACCAAGCCACATCACCGGCCGTCAGCGCCGTCACATCAATGACGGCCACCTCCTCTGCGGCCACTTCAAAGTCCTTCAACGCGGCCGCCACCAATCCCAATCGCAGATAGTGGGCCGCTGAAGCCGGTCCGGCATAGCGGTTCAATACAAGCCGGGCCTCCTCCGGCCTCCCATCGTCCAGAAGGGCCGTCGCCCATTCCAAAACCAGACGGTCGGAATCATCCGCCGGCGGTTGCGGTGAATTCAACAGTGCCCGATAGAGCTCCGCAGCAAGGGAGGGAAACCCCAGCTCCAGCGCGTTTCGCGCCGAAAGCGCGGACAGCAGGACCGGGCCGGGCGGCGGATCCGGCGGCGGAGCCATCGGGACCATTGCCGCCTGCTGGCCCTGCTGGCCAAAAACCGGCGTAAGCACGAGGGCCAGCATCCAGATGAGTGCACGAATTCGCATCGTTGCCCACACGATGTGCGCCCCCCCGCGGCGAGGCAAGCCCCCGCACCTGTCTCCCTACCGACTCACACGCCACCATGGATTCATCCTCGCGCCCAGCCACGTCATTCCCAAACTGGACAGGATTCTCCAATCCCTTACGCTTATGAGCCCTCTAATCATTCTTGGCATCCTCCTGGCCATCCTGGTCGTCATCGCCCTCTGGGTGGTGGGTATTTACAACGGCCTCGTCTCCCTCCGCAACCGCTTCAAGAACGCGTTCGCCCAGATCGACGTCCAATTGAAACGTCGTTATGATCTGATCCCCAACCTCGTCGAGGTCGCCAAAGGCTACCTGAAGCACGAGCGCGAAACCCTCGAGGCCGTCATCAAGGCCCGCAACATCGCCGCCGCCGCCGCCCAGGCCGTCGCCGCAAACCCCGCCGACGGCAACGCCATGAAGGGGCTGATGTCCGCCGAAGCCGGCCTTGGTGGCGCCCTCTCCCGCCTGATGGTCGTGTCCGAGCAATACCCCGACCTCAAGGCCAACCAGAACATGATGCAGCTGACCGAGGAAATGACCTCGACCGAAAACAAAATCGCCTTCGCCCGCCAGTCTTACAACGACAGCGTCATGACCTACAACACGCGGCGCGAGGTGTTCCCCAACGTCATTTTTGCCGGCATGCTCGGCTTCCTCCCCGCCGAGCTCTTCAAGGTCGAGGACCCCACCGAGCGCACCGCCCCCAAGGTCAGCTTTACTTAAGAGAAAGGCTGAAGGACTGAAGGGCTGAAAGCTGAAGCAGGCGGCCCAGATCCCGCCGTTCCCCTTTTTAGCCTCTCTTTCAGCCTTCAGTCTTTCAGCCCTTCAGCCTTCCTCATACCCATGGACTTCTTCGAGGCACAGGAACGAGCAAAAAAGCGCACGACCCGTCTGGTCGCGCTTTTTATCCTCGCTGTGCTCGGTCTCATCACCGCCGGTTACCTCGCCGTCGTGGCCGCCCTGCATGGCGTGGCCATCCAAACCTCCGACGGCCTGCATGTGCGCGACTCCTACTGGCAGCCCGACATCCTCGCAGGCGTTGCCCTGGTCACCCTCGCCGTCGTCGGCCTCTCCTCGCTGTTCAAGTGGCTGTCCTTCCGCACCGGTGGCCGCGCCGTGGCCGAAATGGTCGGCGCCCGCGCGGTCAACCCGTCCACCACCGAACCGCGCGAACGCCAGCTGCTCAACGTCGTCGAGGAGATGTCCATCGCCTCCGGCGTCCCCGTGCCGCCGGTGTATGTGATGGATGGCGAGAACGGCATCAACGCCTTCGCCGCCGGCCTCACCACTTCCGATGCCGTCGTGGCCGTCACCCGCGGCACCCTGGAAAAGCTCAACCGCGACGAGCTGCAGGGCGTGATTGCCCACGAGTTCAGCCACATCCTCAACGGGGACATGCGCCTGAACGTCAAGCTGACCGCCATTGTCTTCGGCATCCTCGTCCTCGGCCTGATCGGACGCAGCATCATCTACAGCCTGCGCTTCTCACGTCCACGCCGCGGCGGCGGCAAGGGCGGCGGCGGGGTGGTGGCCGTCATCGCC
>JBGTGS010000272.1:0-37834 GCA_041746615.1 Opitutaceae bacterium
AGGCACCGGGTTGCTGGGCGGTGCCGCCGCCGGCGCCATTATCGGCGGCGTGGTCGGCTTGACCCAAGACATGAAAGATCGCAAAGAGCAGGATCGCCTGGCGCAGGAGCGTGCCTATCAGCAGGAACTCGCGCGAGCGAGGGAAGCCGAAGCCAAAATGAAGGCGCAGATGGACGAGGAACTTGCCGTGGCGCAGGGGTTCCGGATTTCCGACACCGAATTGAACGAGCAGCTGCGCTTGCTCGACGCCGCGACCCAGCGCCACAACAAACTGCTGGAGGAACGCGCCGCCGCCATCGCCAAGAAAAACGCACTCGACGAGGCCCAGGCCCGGCTATTGATGACCGAGGCCGAAATCGCCCGCTTGGAGGAAGAACTGGCGCGGTTGCGTGGCGACGATGGCACCGCCGTCTCTTCCGAGGACGAGAGCTCCCCCACCAGCAGAGGATCTCCTTCCGCCTACACCCAGCCCCGCAGCTAGCCGTATTTTTAATCCAACACTCATCACGAGTTTTGCCCATTTCTCCTGTTCACGTCCGACATCCTCCAACCGCAACTTATTCAATTCCCCACTGGTCATGACGCCGTATACCGCCAGCCGGCTTTTCCAGGCAGTTCTTGTCCTGTTGCCCGTTTTTTTCTGGTCCGGTTGCGCTTCCACGTACGTGGTCAAGGTGGATTCCATCAGCAAGCCCCAGCCGCAGGAAGTGCTTTCCTACAAGATTCGCGCCCGGCACATGGGGGCCGATACTGACGGAAGCCTCCGCCATCAGGAAGCAACGGCCTATGTCAAGACGGCGCTCTCCGGCAAGGGCATGTATGAGGCTCCGGATATTGAGTCGGCTGACATGATCGTCGAAATCGATTATGGGGTTGAACCTCCCCGGGTGGTGCTCGAGCGCACCAGTCATCCCATCTATGCCCAAGTGGGTGGCGGGGTTCGTTATGAGACCGTCATGGTCGGCACTGATAATCGGGGCAACCCCGTTTACCGGACAATCCCCGTCTATGAACCGACCCGGACGGAATTGATCGGCTATCAGGATACGGTTACGCCGGTGGCCATGTATGAAAAATACCTGCGCATATCTGCCCGTGAAAACCGCGAGATCCAAGAGGGCCGCCCGCCACCAGAGATCTGGAGCGTCAACGTCAGCAGTGAAGATGAGAGTGATGATCTTCGGAAGTACCTGCCGATTCTGGCCTCGGCCTCCATCGACTACATAGGCACGGATTCGGGATCGCAGCAGACCATCCGGCTGAAGGAAGACGATTCCGTCGTTGGATTCGTTAAAAAGGGTATGTAACCCGCTTGCGAACTTGGCGTCTCTGCCGGAGTGACTCTTGGTATCATACCCGGGGAACTCCGTAATTTTGACTTCTTCCTGACGACAAGCGCCACTTGTGGCCCGGATTGGTGAGACGGGAGGGATTCATGTTTCACCGTGGGCTGTTGCCGGGTTTTGGCCGGTTCCTAGTGTCAATTTTTGAATATCGGTCCAAGATTATTTAACCTGCACAAACTTATCCCATCAGTCATAATGTTCCGTATGCTCCGTATCTTCCGGGTTTCCGTCCCACTTTCCCGGACGGCGCTGGCCTCATTTGCCCTACCCGCCCTGGTGTTGCTGGGTTGCAATCGATCTGCTGATCCAGAGCCGGGTGCCCAAGCGTCGCAGGGTGGTCGTGGTGCCCCCAAGGGGAATATGGCTCAAGTGGAGGCTATTCCCGTGGAGATCAGTACAATCACACGCGGACCGATTTCCGCCTTTCTCAGCTTCAGCTCCACCCTGGAAAGTGAGGCGGCAGTGGACATTTTCCCGCAGACCGGCGGCCAGGTGGAGGCATTGATGGTCGAGGAGGGACAGATTGTGAAGGCGGGGGATCCGTTGCTGCAGACCGATGACCGGGAGGTTCGGGTCGACCTGCAGGACAGCGAAATCAACCTCAGGTTCATCGAGACCAGTTACGGCCGGAACGAGGAAATGTTCAACCGGGGCCTGATCAATCAGCAGGAGTTCGACAATCAAAGATTCCAGTTGGAACAAGCCCGGTTGCGCTATGAACGCGCGAAGATCCGCATGGAGTATACCACGGTGCGGGCTCCCTTTGACGGGGTTATTGCCTCACGGGATGTCCAACTGGGTGCCCGGGTTGGCACCGGTACCAAACTTTTCACCCTGGTCAGTCTCGACGACATTGTAGCGCGAGTCCATGTGCCGGGTCGCTACCTGGCTGTCATCAATGAAGGGCAGGCCGCCGTGGTGGGGTCGGAGTACATGCCCGGAGTCCGTTTCGAATCCTGGGTGAAGCGCATCAGCCCGGTCATTGACCCGCAGAGCGGCACCTTTCGGGTGACGGTGGGGGTGAGGGATCAGTCAACCACCCTGCGCCCCGGTTTGTTCGTCAACGTCCAGATTGTGACGGAGACACGTTCCTCCGCCGTCCTGATCCCCAAACGGGCACTCGTCTATGACGGCGGACAAAGGTATGTCTTTGCCGTGATTGACGGTCAGGCGGTCAGACGCCGGCTCGATGCCGGGTTTGAGGACTTGCAGAACATCGAGGCTCTCTCGGGTTTTGAAGCCGGAACCCAAGTTGTGGTTTTGGGACAAAACGGTCTGCGTGATGGAGCCCCGGTCCGGGTGGTGGTGGCGCCAGCCGTCGCCCCTCAGGCGGCGGCGACTGCCGCTGCCGCTCCCAGTGCTGCTAAAAGCGACAGTTGATGCCGCCGCGTCGTTATCGAGCCGGTTCCTGATTCAAATTCCCATCCTTCGGATAGACAGACATGGCCAACCCCGCCTCCCAGCCCCGCGCGCCTTTTAAAATCGAGGATTCCCGTTTCGGTTTCACCGTGAAACGCCCCGTCGCCATCCTGATGGTGGTCATGGCGGTGGCGGTATTTGGCTGGGTGTCCTACAACCGGCTTGCGCTCACACTCATGCCGGACATGACCTATCCGACCCTGACGGTCCGGACCGCGTACCCCGGGACGGCACCGGAGGAGGTTGAGAATCTTATTTCCCGTCCGCTTGAGCAGGAACTCGGCATTCTTCCGGGCCTGAAGGCCATCAGTTCCATATCCAAGGCCGGCCAGTCGGATGTCATTTTAGAATTCGACTGGGGGGCTGACATGGCGGCAATGAGCCAGGAGGTGCGGGAAAAGTTCGATCGCATCCGCATGCCGCAGAGTGCGGAGCGTCCCCTCCTGCTTCGATATGATCCTTCGCTCGACCCCGTGCTTCGCCTGGGCCTGACCGGTGATCAATCACTCTATGAATTGCGCAATCTGGCGGAGTATGATCTCAAGCGCCGGCTGGACACCCTGCCCGGGGTGGCGGCCGTCCGGGTAAAGGGCGGGCTTGAAGAGCAATTTCTCGTAGGTATCGACGAATCCAAATTGGCGACGCTCGGCCTCGACATCAATCAGGTCAATCAGCGCCTGCAGCAGGGCAACGTCAACATGCCCGGCGGCACCCTGAGGGAAGGGCAGACGGAATATATCATCCGCACTTTCAACGAATTTCAGACGGTGGAGGAGATTGGGGCCCTCATCATCGTGAGTCGTGAAAACATTGATATTCGACTCCGGGACATCGCCACGGTGGACCGGTTTTACAAGGACCGCGAGATCATCACACGGGTGAATGGCCGGGAAAGCGTTGAAATTGAAATCTACAAGGAGGCCGATGCCAACGTCATCGCCATGGCGGCAACCGTGCGTGACATGCTCTTCGGTCGGCCCGAGCAGCAGGCTTACGTTGCCGATCTTCATCAGCAGGGGGTGAGCGGGCCTCCCGCCCTGCCTTCGCCGGCGGAGGGAGGCCCAACTACGCTGCAGGAACGCCGCCGGGCCGAGGCACAAGTTTTGATGCGGCATCTGCAGATGAGCGAGTTTATCGTCAACCAGCTGCCTGACGGGGTCAGCATGGAGGTGCTTTCAGATCAGTCGGTCTTCATTGAAAACTCCATCAACGAGGTGAAGGGCAATGCCATGATTGGAGCGTTCATTGCGGTTTTTGTCCTCTATCTGTTCCTGCGAAACGTGGGTCACACCCTGATCATTGGCATTGTCATCCCAATCTCGGTCCTTGCGACCTTTGCCCCGATGTACATGGCCGGGGTGTCGCTGAACATCATCTCCCTGGGCGGGCTGGCTTTGGGGGTGGGTATGCTCATGGACAATTCGATTGTTGTTCTTGAAAGTATTTTCAGGTGCCGGGAGGAGGGGGATGATTATGTCACTGCAGTGGTGCGTGGCACGGAGGAGGTCGGCATGGCGGTGGTCGCCTCGACCCTGACCAGTGTGGCCGTGTTCTTTCCGATTGTCTTTGTCGAAGGCGTTGCCGGCCAGGTCTTCGGTGACATGGCGCTTACGGTGGTCTTTTCACTCATTGCCTCGCTGCTGGCGGCGCTCTTTTTGATCCCGATGCTGGCCTCGCGCCGTTTTGCCGAGTCCTCGGACGGGTCGTCCCCCCGCATCCAGGGAGGGGCCTATCTCCGCTTCCCGTCCATCGGTGAAGGGCGTATCCCGGCTGCTCTTCGCACCCTGGTGGCCATGATTGCCCGCATGGGACTGGCCTTGACCGTGGTGTTGGCGGCCGCCGTCAAATTCCTTGCGACCGTGACATGGCCCCTGCTTGAGATCATCGGTCGCGGTCGCGTGGCCGTGTGGCTGGCAGGTGATCGCTGTGGTCCCGTTCAGGGAAGCCTCGTCTGGCCCGGCCTGCTCGCCTTCACGAGTGTGGCGAATCTGCAGGCTGATGCTGCTCGTTTGTTTCGCTGGCTGGTGGGACGCCCGCACGCGTGGGTGGTGGTCCGGCTGGTCCCTGCGGTCGTGGCGATTACCTTCCTCGTGATCCGTTTGATCGCCGGGTCAGTACTACGCTTGATTGCCACGGTCCTGCTGACCACCTTCCTTATGGTCCTGCAGCTCGTCATCGGGCTGGTCCGCCTGATCGGTTTGTTGATCGCCCCCGTGGCAAAACCCGGACTCGACCTGTTTGAGGGTTTGGTCCGGAGGCTGCTTTCAATTTATCCCTTGATTCTGGCCCGGCTTATCCGGCAGCGCATGCTGGTGCTGGGGGGGGTATTCACCGTTTTCGCATTGTGTCTGACGTTGGTGGTTCCCCGACTGGGCCAGGAGCTGATTCCGCAGGTGCACCAGGGTGAGTTCAATCTGGAGGTGACTCTGCCCATCGGAACGCCTCTGGAGCGAACTGCGGACACGGCGGGGTTCATTGAGACGGTGGTGAACAGTCAGCCCGAGGTGGAGCGTTCCGCTCTCACGGTCGGTTCGGAGGCGGGAGCCACCACGTCGGGCGAGGCCGGTGAGCACACGGCCCAGCTCACGGTGAAACTGCATCCCGATACCGGGCACGAAGCACAGTCGCTTTTGATCGACCGGCTGCGTGGGGAGTTTCGTGAACTCCCGGAAGTGGAGGTCGAGGTCACTTATCCCGCCCTTTTCAGCTTCAAAAGCCCCATCGAAGTCCAGATTCGTGGACACAATCTTGATCAGCTCAAACAAGTGAGCCGAGAGGCTGAGATCCTGCTCATGGATGTGCCGGGCCTGGTTGACGTACGCTCCACCTTGCAATCCGGCAATCCTGAGATCCAGGTGCGCTACCATCGGGATTGGCTGGCGGAGTATGGACTCAACCTGGGCAACGTTGCTGAGATGGTTCGCAACAAAATCCAGGGCAGTGTGGCCACCGAATTCCGCCAGGAGGACCGGATGATCGACATCCTCGTGCGTCTGCGCGAAGAGGATCGATTAGGCATTGAGGAACTGGGCTGGCTGGTGGTGAACCCCGGAGGGGCGGTGCCCATTGCCCTTTCTGACGTCGCCGATCTGCAGGTCAGCGAGGGGCCGAGCGAGATTCGCCGCATCAACCAGCAACGGGCCGCGGTCATCACGGCCAATGTCCGGGATGCGGATCTCGGCACGGTATCCCAGGACATCGTCGCCACCCTGCAGACCATGGTGCTGCCCCCGGGGTTTTCCTTCGCCGTTTCCGGTCAGAATGAGGAGATGCAGACGTCGCTCAACAGCCTCCTCATGGCCTTTGCGCTCGCGCTCTTTCTGGTTTATATCGTCATGGCCAGCCAGTTTGAATCCTTGGTTCAGCCCTTTATCATCATGATGACGGTCCCGCTTGCCCTGATTGGGGTGGTACTGGTCCTGTGGACCGGCGGTTTCTCGATCAACATTATGGTTTTCCTCGGCCTCATCATTCTGGCCGGCATTGTGGTCAACAACGCCATCGTGTTGGTGGATTATACGAACACCCTGTGTGACCGGGGAATTGAACGGACCAGGGCCATCATCGAGGCGGGTCGCTCACGTCTGCGTCCGGTGCTCATGACCTCCATGACCACGGTATTTGGGCTGACGCCCATGGCGATCGGGGTCGGGGAGGGTTCCGAGATTCGGGCGCCCATGGCGATCACGATCATTTCCGGTCTCGCCATGTCCAATTTGCTCACGCTGGTGGTGATCCCACTCCTATATCATCAGTTCGGAGGGAGGCGCGAGCACATCGTCCCGGAATCCACGAGGAATCCGGCTCCCGGCGGTCTGCCTGCCACGGTGGCGAGATAACCCCCGCATCCATGAAGCGACGCGAATCCATAGCCTTCATCCTTCCGCGCTTTTCCGTCAGCCGGCCGGTCACGGTCGTCATGATGTTGTTTGCGATCATGGTCGTCGGTTACATTGCCTATTCTCGCATTCCGCTCTCGCTCACGCCGGAAGGTCAGGAGGGCAATGCGATCGGTGTTTCTGTCTTCTATGAAAACGCCTCGCCGCGGGATGTGGAGGAAAAGATTACCCGGAAGATTGAGGATGCCATCGGAACGGTGCCTGCGGTGGACCATGTCTTTAGTTTCTCCGGCCTGGGTTCATCCTACGTCAGGGTGCGGTTCCATGGAGGGGCCGACATGAAGGAGGCCTATGCGAACCTGCGCGACCGGATGGACCGGGTGATGCCGGACATGCCGGACGATGTGCAGTTGATCCGCATTCGACGCCAGGACCAGGGGGAGGAGGCCATCATCTATCTGGTCGCCACGCTTCCTCCCGGTGTGGAGGATGCCTACTATCGTATAGAAACGTTTGTGCAGCCCGCGCTCCAGCGCATTGAGGGGGTTGCGGCGGTGGACGTCTCGGGTGTTCAGCGCCGGGAGATCCGTATCGACCTGATGGAGGAGCGCATCCGCAGCCACCGCATCGACCCCTCACAGCTGGCCAATCAGCTGCGGCAGCAGAATCTCACGATTTCGGGTGGTTTTGTCTTCGATGGCGGACGGAAGATCTATGTTCGTTCGGTGGGCAGGTTCACAGGGCCGGAGGAAGTGGCGAACATCATCATCGATCAGCGCAGCCGGCTGCGATTGGGGGATGTGGCGAATGTCAGCAATGAACCCGCCCGACGGCAGTGGATTTACCGGGTTGATGGAAAGGCTGCGGTTGGACTGGAGATCATGCGGGAATCGACCGGCAACATCGAGCGGATCTCCCGCGAGGTGAGGGACTCCATTGATGAATTCCGGCAGCATCCCCAGCTCGCCGGCATCAACTTCAGCGTATTTTCGGATCAGGGGGACATGGTCAGGCAGTCGATCAACAACCTCAAGACGTCCGGACTCTGGGGTGGCATGTTTGCAGCGGTGATCCTGTATGCGTTTCTTCGTGCCCCCCGGCTCACCGGTATCCTCACTTTGTCGATCCCGCTTTCGCTGCTCTGTACGATCATCGTGCTGTTCTTCATGGGCTGGTCGCTGAATACGGCCACGATGATGGGACTGCTCCTTAGCATCGGCATGGTGATCGACAACGCGATTGTCATCGTGGAGAACATCTACCGTCGGCGCCAGGAAGGCATGGAGGCGACGTCGGCCGCCATCACCGGGGCCGGTGAAGTTGGGCTGGCGGTGGTCACGGCCACCCTTACCAGCGTGGTGGTTTTCCTCCCGCTTATCCTGATGAGTGACGAGGCGGAGTTCAGCTTCTGGATGCTGCGCATCGGAATTCCGGTCATTTCTTCACTGCTGGCCTCACTGCTCATCGCCTTGGTCTTTGTGCCTTTGGCATCCCAGCGGCTTTCGCGGGGGCGTCACCATGATGATCTTCGTTCGGTGGTATGGATGCGTGAGCGCTACCAGCGGGGGTTGCGCTGGGTTTTGACCCACCGTCTGGACGCCGCCCTGATCGTGCTGCTGGCCATGGCGACGGTTTGGTATCCTTTCAGCAATGTTCCGCGGCAACAGGGCGGCGGGCAGGCCCGGAGCAATGTTCGAATAGATTTTCAGCTGGCGAGCGGGACTGATTTCTCAAAAACGGAGGCATTCTTCAGCGAGGTGGAAAGCGTGTTCATGGCCAGCGCGGATCGGTACAACATCGATCGCGTGGAGACCCGTTTCAGCAACAACTACGGGCGGGTGCAGGCCCGTTTTCGACCGGAGCCCCCGGCCCAGTGGTACCACCATTTGTGGAACTCGACCATGGCCTGGGCGGGGATGCGGGAGCCAGCCATGGATCGTTTTCAGATCGAGGCGGATTTTCGCCAGCAGTTCTCCCTGCCTCCCGGGGTGACCATCCGAACCTGGGGCAGCGGTGGCCAGCAGACGGAAGGATCCCTGACGATCAACCTTTATGGTGAGGACACCGGCATGCTCGTCGGTATGGCGGAGGAAGCGGTTCGCAGACTAAGCACCATCCCCGGGGTGCTCTCCGTGGAAACAGACTTGGAGCGGGGCAATGATGAGTTGCGCGTTGAGCTTGACCGCGAGCGTTCCCGCCAGCTCGGCATCAACCCCCAGGCGGTCTCAGCGGGCATCAGCTCGGTCATGCGTGCCTACGAGGCTGGGCGTTATTACGCACCGGATGGACGTGAACTGGGCATCCGCGTCCAGCTGGGTGATGTGGATAACCAGAATCTTGACGATCTGCGCAACATGACCTTCCGCACACCGGCCGGGGTGGAAATTCCCCTCGAATCGGTGGCCGCGATCACCGCATCCCGCACCTTGGGCCAGATTCGCCGTGAGAACCGGCAGACCATGCTGAGCGTCACCGCCCGCGTGCCCCGGGCCGGCACCTCCCGGCTTTTTGAACAAGTTGACCAAGCCATGGCAGGTTTCGAGATGCCGCGCGGCTACCGTTGGGACAAGGGGGTGCGTTTCGTGCAACTTGAACAGTCCAACCGTGCCCAGCAATTCGCCCTCATCCTGGCCGTGACCTTTGTCTTTCTGCTGATGGGCCTGCTCTTCGAGTCTTTTGTGCTGCCCCTTGCCGTCATCATCGCCGTGCCCTTTTCCTTTCTCGGAGTGTACTGGACGTTGTTTTTGACGAAGACACCCATGGACAACATGGCGCTGATCGGGACGGTCATTCTGGTCGGCGTGGTGGTGAACAACGCCATTGTGCTTGTGGACCTGACGAACCGGTTGCGCAACGAGGGCAGGGCGCGCTTTGAGGCGCTCCTGGAGGCCGGCCGGCATCGCTTCCGGCCCATCCTGATGACCACCTGCACCACGGTGTGCGGACTCATTCCCATGGCGGTGGGCAATGACGGTCTGTCCGGCATGTCTTATGCGCCGCTCGGTCGGACGATGATCGGAGGACTGCTCATGGCCACCGTGCTCACCCTGGTGATCGTGCCCCTGTTCTACACCTTTTTCGACGACCTTCGCGACTACTTCACCCGCCTGATGAGTTCGGCTTTTGAAAGAAAGGATAAGACCTCGGCCGGAACAGCCATGGCTTCAGTGGGCATTACTCCCCCCCGGAAGTAATCCATGGTCAGAGGATCCCTGCACGCACGGAATACAAGCCCTTTGTAAGTGGGCTTTTGCATAACGGGACTCCGCGCCCTGTTGGATTGTTTTACAAGCTGGCTGCCCGGGCTGGGGTCGAACCAGCGACCAAGTGATTAACAGTCACCTGCTCTGCCACTGAGCTACCGGGCAACGTGGCGCTAAGAAGGGTCGAAAAACAGGGTGGGGCCCCCGGTTGTCAATGCCTGTTTTGTCCAGACCACTGGAAAAACATCCACCCGCCAAAGATTTGGTTGCTTTTGACCGGGCCAATCCTATCTCCTCAACCCCTTTTCCACTACGCCTGCCTCCAATTCCGGAGTGACAGGGGGAACGAAAGCCATGAACAATCAATTCACCCTCTCAGTCGCATCCCGCGCCCACACCGGACGTTCTTCTTCCCGCCGTCTGCGCAAGTCCAACCAGATTCCCGCCATCCTTTACGGGAAGCACACCAGCCCGGAGAAACTCGCGGTTGATGGACCGGAGTTCACCAAGCTCATCAAGACTCTCGGTGGACGTTCACTCATCATTGAGCTGACCCACGGCGACAAGGCCGAGAAGGCCCTTTCCTTCGTTCAGGAGGTCCAGCGCGACCCGATCACGGACCGGTTCCTCCACGTCGATCTCCAAGAGGTCAAGGCGGACGAGAAATTCGAGATCCGTGTGCCCGTTCATGTTGTGGGCGAGGCCCATGGTGTGAAGCAGCAGGGCGGTGTTCTCGAAATCGCCACCCACCAGGTACGCATTCGTTGTCTGCCGAAGGATCTCCCCGAGGCCATTGTCCTTGATGTGAGTGAGCTCAAGGTCAACGAGACCATCAAGATCAGCCAGCTCAAGCTTATGCCCGGCGTTGAGTACCGTGACAATCCTGGCCAGCCCGTGGTTTCCTGCCTTGAGGCGGAGGCTGAAGAGGCTGCCGAGACTCCCGCTCCCGGTGCCGCCGCTGCCGCCCCCGCTGCGGGTGCTCCTGCTGCTCCCGCGACCGCCGCCTCCGGCGATAAAAAGGCGGCGGCTGGTGCTCCTGCCGCCGCTCCCGCCAAGGCTGCTCCTGCCAAGAAGTAATTCACTGTGCTGTCCAACTTGGTGGTTGGCAGCGTTTGTTCTTTGAATCATGTCCATTTCGCTCGTTGCCGGCCTCGGCAATCCGGGCCGGGAATACGCCGACACCCGCCACAACATTGGTTGGGTTGTGGTGGAGGCTTGGGCTGCGAAGCTCGGTCTGGTCTGGCAGGTGCAACCGCGTTTTCAGGCGGAGACCGCCCGCTGGGATCGGGCTCCGGGTCAAACCTGCCACTTGGTAAAGCCGCTTACCTTTATGAACGAGAGCGGCCGCGCCGTCGGTGCCCTGGCTGCCTTCTACAAAGTTCCGGTCGGGGATGTAATCACGGTTTACGATGATCTCACCATCGATCTCGGCCGCGTTAAGGTTTCAGTCCAGGGCAGTGCCGGCGGCCACAATGGGGTGGCCAGCCTTCTCGAACATCTCGGAGACGGCTTCATCCGTTATCGTCTCGGCATCGGCCCGAAATTTCCGCCGCAAATGGACCTGAAGGACTTCGTACTCGAAAGATTCACCACGGAACAATCCCTTATCATTGCCAATAACCTCGAAACCTACGTGTCCGGACTCGACTTGCTGCTCACTGGCAGTGTCGACCGGGCCATGAATCAACTTAATCGCAGAGACAAAAATGAACCCGAACAAACGTAATTACCGCGCGACTTTCATCCTGGACAACCGCGGCCAGACCGACTCCATCGAGCAGATCATCGAGGTGGTGAAGAACGAGATCGCCGCCGTGCAAGGCGACGTCACCGGCGTGGAAAACCTTGGGAAGAAGGATTTTGTCCGCGTGACGAATCCGAAGCTTACCGGCGCGACCTACGTTCAGGTTGCCTTCAGTGCACCCGCGGAGGGACCCGCCCAGCTGCGTGAACGCCTTCGCCTCAACCATAACGTCTACCGCACCTTCGTGGAGTCCTTCTGAGGATCCCCCGGTCACCCCTGCCATGGCCTCGTACAACAAAGTCCTCCTTCTGGGCAACCTCACACGCGATCCCGAACTCCGGGTCACGCCCAAGGGCACGCCCATCTGCCAGTTCGGTCTCGCGGTGAACCGCCAATTCAAGGACGACTCGGGCCAGACGCGCGATGAGACCACCTTCGTGGACATTGAGGCCTGGGGCCGCCAGGGAGAGACGATTTCCAAGTACTGCACCAAGGGCCGCCCCCTTTTCGTCGAAGGCAGGCTGAAGCTCGACACGTGGGATGACAAGACGACCGGACAGAAGCGCAACAAGATGAAGGTTGTGCTGGAGAACTTCCAGTTCATCGGTGGTCGCGAAGGAGGTGCCCCGGCTGCGGGTGCCGCTCCCGAGGACGGCGGCGATCAGACTCCCGAGCGCCATTCCCCCCCGCCGCGCGCCGCGTCCAAGCCGGCTCCCGCCGCTGACTCACTCGACGAAGACGTACCGTTCTGAACCGCCTCGCGGTTATTCCCGTTTTTACATCCAACAACCAACTCATCCGTCCCATGGCACACACTGAAATTCTCCTCCTCAAACCCGTCGAAGGTCTCGGCGGCGAGGGCGACCAGGTCAAGGTCCGCGCCGGCTACGCGCGCAACTACCTGCTTCCGCGCAAGGACGCGGCGCCCCTCACCCAGTCCAACAAGAAGCAGGTCGAGTCGCTCAAGAAGCGCCGCGCTCAGCGCGAGGCCGCCGAGTATTCCGGCGCCCAGGAGCTCGCCGATAAGCTGCAGAAGACCTCCTTGGCCTTCGCCGTGAAGACGGGCGAGGGTGGCAGGATGTTCGGTGCGATCACCTCGGCTGATCTTCACGCCAAGCTGGCCGAGGCCGGAATCGAGATCGATCGGAAGCGGATCCACCTGCACACACCGGTGAAGACCATCGGAAAGCATGAGGTCAAAATCCGCCTGCACCAGGAGGTATCGGTGGATCTCTCGTTCGATGTTGTGTCGGAGAATCCCATCGAGGCCCCGGTTGACGAGTCCGGCCAATAAGCCGTGGTTTCCCGAGCCGCGGCCTGAGTTTTGGCCGCGGCTGCTTTTGCGTACGGGATGGGGTCATCCGGTGCATAACTTTTTGCAAGTCCTCGTTGCCTGTTGACAGGGCAGCCGTTCGCATTCCCCCAGCATGGCCGAAGCCTCCCTCCGTTCCCCGTCCGCGCGACGCCCCCGCCCCAGCGATGACGCTGCGGCCCGGGCTTTTGCCGGGCGCACGGTTCCCCACAGCCCCGAGGCCGAGGAATACCTGCTGTCGTGCTGCCTGCTGGACGGCTCCGACACCATAGCCCGCTGCCTGGAAAAACGGATCGTGCCGGAGGCATTCCATGTGCCGGCCAACCGGGTCATCTTTGAACAGCTGGTCACCCTCTACCAGAAGCAACCACCGGTGACGATTGCGGTCCTGGCCGAGGAGCTCAAAACCTCACGGCAGCTGGACGAGATCGGAGGCTTTGCCTACCTGATGCAGGTCAGCGGGCGCATCCCGACCACGGCCCAGGCCGATTACTTCATCGAAAAGGTCCGCGAACTCCACCTGCTGAGGGAGCTGATCAAGGTATCCACCAGCGCGGTCGAGCAGTGCTATGCCTATCAGGGTGGGTTGGAGGAATTCATCGACAAACTGGAGCAGGAAATCTTTGCGGTGACCCAGGACCGCATATCCGACGCTGCCCAGCAGATGAAAGAGCCGACCCGCGAGGCCATGAACGTCATTACGAAAATGATGATGAAGAAGGGCGAACTCACCGGGGTCAGCTCCGGATTCAAGGATCTCGACCAGCTCACCTTCGGGTTCCAGCGGCAGGAAATGATCGTGCTTGCCGCCCGGCCCTCAATGGGCAAGACCTCGCTGGCCCTGAACATGGCCGAGGCGGCCGCCATGCCGAGAAAGGGGGAAGGGGTCGCGACCCTCGTGTTTTCGCTTGAAATGGGCGCCTCCCAGCTGGCGCTCCGCATGCTTTGTGCCCGGGCCCGCGTGAACATGAAACTGCTTAGGGACGGGCTGTTGTCCAAGAATGGTGAGGAACAGCAGCGTCTCCTGGAGGCGGCTGACGAGTTCACCAAATCCCCCATCTACATCGACGACTCCAGCCACCTGACCATCATGGAGCTCAGGGCAAAATCCCGCCGGCTGGCCTCCCGGCGCAAACTCGGCTTCATCATCGTTGACTACTTGCAACTGCTGAGCCCGACGGATCCCCGGGTGCCCCGCGAGCAGCAGGTGGCTGAAATTTCCCGGGGATTAAAAGCCTTGGCGAAGGAACTTGACGTCCCTGTGCTTGTTCTCAGTCAGCTTAACCGTGCATCCGAAAAAGAGAACCGCAGCCCCAAACTCTCCGACTTGCGTGAATCCGGATCAATCGAACAGGATGCTGACGTCGTACTCATGCTTGCCCGCCCCCGCGATGCGGACGAGAAATTTCAGGTCGCGTCCGACTCCGCCGAGTTAATCGTTGCCAAACAACGAAACGGACCGGTAGGAGAATTGAAGCTCACTTTCCTTAGAGACATCACCCGCTTTGAAAACCACACCCAGTAACCCGCTTGCGCGGGTCACACGCTTCTTCTTTGTCGCCATTCTTGTCGCGTTAAGCGGTTTGACGGCCGGAGCCCAGCCCGCAGCCCCCTCCGGCGCCGAGGTCATTCCCCGCATCGGGACGGTCAGCATACGTTTCATAGGCACGGCCAACGTCAGCGAGGATGTTGTGCGCGCCAACCTCCAGACCCGGCAGGGTGCCGTGCTGGATGGGACGACACTCGATCGCGACATCCGAACCCTTTACCGCACGGGTTTGTTTGAATTCGTGGAGATCAAATACAGTGATGCCTCCGCTGACGCCACGGTGGACATTGTCTTCGAGGTCACGCCCAAGTACCGGGTGCTTGCGGTCATCTTTGAGGGCAACAACGATGTGAGCACCCGCCGCCTTGAGCGGGAGACCTCCACCCTGGCCAACACCCCGCTCGACGAGCGTGTCGTGAAAGAGGATAGCGAAAAGATCCGCGAATACTATCAGAAGCGCGGGAATAATCAGGTTTCGATCCATTACGAGGTGGAGCGTGACCGCACCACGGGCTTTGGAACGGTCACCTTCCACATCTCCGAGGGACCGCGGGTGAGAATTTCCACCGTCCGTTTTGATGGGAATGAGAGTATCAGGGCCCGTACGCTTCGCAAGGAGATGGAGACCAAGCGCTGGTGGATGTTTTCATGGATGACGGGTTCAGGGCGGTTCAAGGATGAGTCCTTCGAGGATGACCTCGACAAGCTCAGGGATTATTACCGCGAGCAGGGCTTCCTTGACGTCGAGATCCCGGTCGAACGGATCCGCTTCGATTATCCGTCGGACTCCCGGCTGGAGATCACAATTCCCGTGGTCGAGGGCCGCCAGTACCGGATTGGCGACATTTCCTTCGCCGGCAACGAACTGTACCCGCAGGAACTTCTGAACCTGCTGCTTTCGCAGAGAAGCGGCATGGTCTTCATGCCCTCCAAGCTCGATGAGGATGCAAGCACGCTGGAAAAGTTCTACGGTCGCGGGGGTTATCTCGAGACCCGGGTACGGTTGGTGCGCAGACCCAACATCGCCACCGGCAACATCGACATCGAATACGCCATCAATGAGAGCGAGCAGTACACCGTCGAGTCCGTGAATATCGAGGGGAATGACAAGACCAAGAGTGTGGTGATCCTGCGCGAACTCGTGCTGGGTCCGGGGGACGTCTTCAACACGCAGCGGATGGATATTTCCAAGAACCGCCTCGACAACACCCGGTTCTTCGAGGACGTGAATGTGACCCCCGAGATCACCAACCTGCCCGGCCGGCGCAACCTCAAGATTGTCGTCGAGGAGGGGCGCACCGGCAACCTAACCTTTGGTGCCGGCTTCAGCTCGCTGGAGCAGGCGGTCATCTTTGCCGAGGTGTCCCAGTCGAATTTCGACCTTTTCAACCGCCGGTCCTTCTTTCAAGGCGACGGTCAGAAGTTCCGTCTTCGCATGCAGCTCGGCTCCCAATCGAGCGAGGTGGTGATGAATTTCGAAGAGCCCTGGCTATTCGAACGTGAGCTCGCCCTGGGCTTCCAAGTCTTCCGCACCAGCTCTGATTACAACAGTGCGGTTTACGAGGAAATCCGCACCGGCGGGCAGGTTTACATGCGCAAGCGTCTTTTCGAGTGGGTGGAAGGCCGTCTCGCCTACACCTATGAGGTGGTCAATATCGACAATGTTAATCCCTCGGCCTCACCCGTCTTCCAGGAGTTGGCCGGCAAGCAGAGGGTTTCCAAAATAGGCTTTGAGATGTTGCGTGATACCCGCGACAAGATTATCAACACCACCTCGGGCAACCGTGCAGAATTGCTAACCGAGTTTGCCGGTGGGCCCATGGGTGGGGATGTGGATTATTACAAGTTGGAGTTCCGTGGCTCCCAGTTCCTGCCGTTGTTTACCACCCAAGCCCAGGTGCTCATGCTCGTGGGTCGGGCCGGGGTGGTCCAGAACTTCGGGGACAGCAATCGGGTGCCGTTCTATGACCGCTGGTTCCTTGGCGGCCCCTACACCCTGCGCGGCTTCGAATACCGGATGGTCGGTCCGAAGGACAATTTTGGTGAACCCTTGGGCGGCAAGAGCTACGGCATGCTGACCGTCGAATACTCCTTCGATATCGTAAGCCCGATCCGGTTTGCCATTTTCTATGACGCGGGGTTTGTTAACAACGATGCTTACGACTTCAGCCCCACAAGCTATAATGACAACTTTGGCATCGGCTTGGGGCTTTTTGTGGCAGGTGCGCCCTTGCGACTCGATCTTGGTATTCCCATCACCACCGACGGGGTTAATAATGCCGGTAATCAATTTAACTTTTCATTTGGCACCCGTTTCTGATTCACTCCATCCCCTTTAACACCCATGAAGCACCCTCTAAAAACCCTCCTGGCATCCCTATTCCTGGGCCTTTCGGCCCTTACCTTGCAGGCCCAGCCCGCCCCGAGAATCCTCGTGGTGGACATGGCCGAGCTCTATGACGGTCACTACAAGACCGAGGAGCAAAATGCCAAGCTCCAGGCAGATGAACAGCGCGCCCAGGTTGATCTCGAGCGCCTGAACACGGATGGCAATCGTCTGGTCAGCGAGTACACCGAGCTTGTCGAACAATCCCGCAATCCGGCCCTTTCCAACGACGCAAAGACGAAGATGGAGCAGGACGCCCAGGCTAAGCTCGAGCAGATCCAGGCGAAGCAAAACGAAGTCCAGAACTTCCGCGCAAACATCCAGCGTTCCCTGCAGACCCGCATTCAGACCTTCCGCGATCTTATGCTTGAGGAAATCAGCAAGACGGCCACCGAAGTCGCCAAGCAGAAGGGCGCCACCCTTCTTGTCGACAAATCCGGGCCTTCGCTGATCGGTATTTCCAGCTTCATCTATGTTGATGATGCCTACGATATCACCGCCGAGGTCATGGGGATCATCAATCGTGATCGCCCTGCGACATCCCCGGCTTCGGCCACCTCAGCCGCTCCCGCTGCTTCGGGTGATACGCCTGAGGTGCGTTTTCCCGGTGCCAAGTAGGCTGACCCTCCCGGCTCCGCCAGATCATTCTTTACATCCCCGCCTGTGAGGGCGGGGTTTTTTATGCCCGGATGAGACCGGTTGAGGTCACCTGCACCGCGGGATTGATTCCAATCCTGCAACCTCCACTCTGAGCGGCCATGGAGTTTGCTTTCATCCCTGAGGAGATCATCGCCATCGTGGAACCCCGGGCCGTGCGAGGGGCCACGTCCCAGCGCATTACCGGCCTTGCCGCCTTGGCTGTGGCCCGACCAGGTGATCTCTCCTTTTTGGGCAATCCCCGATACAAGGCGGAGGTGGCTGAATCCGGTGCCTCAATCGTGCTTCTGCCGGTCGACTACGAGGGTGAACCCCGACCGGACCAGCTATTTCTGCACTTGGACAAGCCATCACTCGGGCTGGCCCGGATTTGTGCCCGTATCGAGCAGAGCTTGTGGCCCCGGCCGGCACCGGGCATCCATGCAAGTGCGGTGGTCGAGTCTGGGGCCATCGTGGCCGCCTCCGCCACCGTGGGACCCCTTTGTGTGGTTGAGTCCGGGGCAGTGATCGGCGAGCGCGTTCATCTCGAAGCCCAGGTCTTTGTGGGTCATGGTGCCCGCATCGGATCAGACTGCTGGCTCATGCCGGGGGTGAAGATGGGTGCGGAATGCATCCTGCACGAGCGGGTCCGGCTTCAGCCGGGCGTGGTCGTGGGTTCGGACGGTTTCGGTTATGAGTTTGTACAGGGTCGGCATGAGAAAATCCCCCAGGTGGGCAGCGTGATCATCGAGGCGGATGTCGAGGTCGGGGCAAACACGGCGATCGACCGGGCACGCTTCGGCATCACCCGGATTGGTGAAGGCACCAAAATCGACAACTTGGTTCAGATTGCGCACAATGTCGTGATCGGGCGCCACTGTATTCTCTGCGCCCAGGTGGGAATTGCCGGCAGTTCGACCCTCGAGGATTACGTGATCCTTGGCGGTCAGGCCGGCGTGGGCGGTCATGTCACCATCGGGCAGGGGGTCAAAGCCGGCGGACAGGCGGCCCTTTCCAGGGATGTTGCCGCGGGCAGCTACGTCAACGGCAACCCTGCGATTCCTTACATGTTGGAGCGACGTATCGCCGTGCTGAAGCAGCGCCTGCCCGAACTCTTCCACCGGGTGGATGCGCTTGATGCCGTGATCTCCGGGCTAAAAAAGACTTCCGCCCCGTGACGTTATGGTCACGATGCAGCCCACATGAGCGCTACGCGGCTTAAAATCTTCTCCGGCAACTCCAACCGTCCTCTCGCCGAGGAAATCTGCCGCTGCATCGGGATGCCGCTCGGTGAGGCCACCGTGAGCAGCTTTCCGGATGGTGAGTCGTTCGTGAAGATCAATGAGAACATCCGCGGACAGGATGTCTACATTGTGCAATCCACCTGCACACCTACGAACCATCACCTGATGGAACTGCTGATCATGATCGACGCCGCCAAGCGCGCGTCGGCTCAACGCATCACCGCAGTCATGCCATTCTATGGTTACGCCCGCCAGGATCGCAAGGACCAGCCTCGCGTGCCCATCACGGCCAAACTTGTAGCCAACCTTCTCGTGGCCGCCGGTGCCAACCGAATACTGACCATGGATTTGCATTCGCAGCAAATCCAGGGGTTCTTTGACATCCCGGTGGATCACCTTTTTGCATCACCCGTATTTTTCAAGTACCTGGAGAATATTCCCGCCGAGAACATGGTCGTCGTTTCCCCGGATGTGGGCGGGATGAAAATGGCCGCAGCCTACGCCGGGATCCTCGGCGCCCAACTTGGCATGGTCTGGAAGAAACGAACCAGTGCGACCACCGTGGAGTCGGTCAATGTGGTCGGCGATGTGGCCGGCAAGGACGTCCTGCTCATAGACGATATTACCGAGACTGCCGGAACCCTGGTGAATGCCGCCCGTCTCATGCGTGAGAGCGGGGCGCTCAGCGTGCGTGCCGCCGTCAGCCATTCCCTTCTCAATCCCATGGCCTATGAACGGCTCAAGCTGGGGCACATCGACGAGTTGATCACAACCAACACCATCCCGGTGGACACGCGTGACCTACCCATCAAGGTGCTCAGCGTGGGCGGGATCCTGGGTGAGGCCATCACGCGCATCAGCAACAACGAAAGCGTGACAAGCTTGTTCAAGATCAAGGGCTTTTGATGGCCTGTCAGGAATAATTTCCCAGGGTTGCGCGGGAACTTTTTACGCGCAAATTTTGTCTATGAACGACTCATGAAAACCAAGGTTATCTCCAGCTTCTTTGCCTTCACCATTGCAATCACGGCCCTCACCCTGGTGGCCCAGCGTGTCAGCGAGGGCAGGAAAGCCGAATTGAAGGTTGATTCGACTCCCCTTTCTCAAGAAGCGGGGGCCGTCGTGGTCAGCTATGCGGATGTCATCGAACCCGTGCAAAAGGCTGTGGTTTCAGTCTATTCGAGCCGGACGGTACGCCAAACTCAGCAGATGAACCCTTTGTTCAGGGAGTTTTTTGGCAACCAACTCCCCGAGCGCGAATCTGTGCAACGCGGCATGGGTTCGGGAGTCATCCTGACTGAAGACGGCTACGTCATCACGAACAACCACGTGATCGAAGGCGCCGACGAGCTCAAAGTCCTGCTTCCCGACGAGCGCGAATTTCCCGCAACCGTGATTGGAACTGATCCGAAGACCGATATTGCGATCATCAAGATTGAGGCTGAAGGACTGCCTACCGCGACCCTCGCTGACAGCGACCTCATCCGGGTGGGTGACGTGGTGTTTGCCGTGGGAAATCCGTTGGGGGTGGGGCAGACCGTGACCATGGGCATCGTCTCCGCCAAGAGTCGATCCGTGGGCATTCTGGAGAGTGTTGGCGGCTATGAGGATTTCATTCAGACCGATGCGTCCATCAATCAGGGAAACTCCGGGGGGGCTCTGGTCGATGCGAAAGGACGCCTGATTGGTATCAACAGCGCGATTCTCTCACCTACGCGGGGTAACATTGGCATTGGTTTTGCCGTACCGGTGAATCTGGCGGCCAACATCATGCGCAGCCTGATCGATACGGGCGAAGTCTCCCGGGGCTATTTGGGTATTTCGGTGGATCCGATTACCGCAGAGCTAGCTGAAGCTCTTGGAATAAAAAAAGATACGCGCGGGGTTATGGTCGTTCATGTCACTGATGACAGCCCAGCGGAAAAAGCAGGCTTGCAGCGCAGTGATGTCATCTTGTCGGTCAACAACCGCACGGTCACGTCCTTGCAGGACCTTCGTCTGCTCATTTCCCAGATGGCTCCCGGCACAACGGTCAGCTTGAGGATCATTCGCGAAGCGCAGGAAATGACGATTGAGGCCATTTTGGAAACCTTGCCCGGCGAGGGTCCGGCATCCAACGAATTGCTCGAGGGGGTGGTGGTCACACCGTTGACCGACGAAGTGCGCAGTCAGTTGGGGATTGGCGATCGCCGTCTCAACGGACTGCTTGTTACCAACATCGCGGCCGACTCACCTTACGCCAATCGTTTCGCGCCGAACATGCTCATCCTCGAGATCAACGGTGAGCCTGCCACCGATGTGGCGTCGGCCCGGGCGGCTTTTCAGGAAGGTCGCCGCAACCTCGTATATGTGTTCTATCGCGGGGCCGTCCGCTCCATGGTGCTGGTCATTCCCTGACAGCCTGCCCCGGCACGCTGATTTAGTGGCGCGGCGCGCCCACCCAAACACCAAAGCGAATGGGTTTCAGCTGCCGGGTTTTTCCACCGGCAACGTGGCGAGCCAGTCGGGTACCGCATCCGAAGGATATGTGGGAAAGCTGAGTTCGAGCAGGGAGATGGCCGGCACCTCGAAACAAGTGGTGCCGGCACTGCGATCAACCAGCATGGCTATGCCCACCGGCGTGCCCCCGGCTTGACGGACGATTTCCAAGGCTTCCAGCACCCGTCCGCCCCGGGTGACGACATCTTCGACGATCAGCACGCGTTCCCCCGGATCGAGCCTGAAACCCCGTCTCAGCACGAGGATGTCATTTTCCTTTTCCGCGAATATATAGCGGGCACCGGCCTGCCGGGCGACCTCCTGTCCGATCACGAGTCCTCCCATGGCCGGGGCCAGGACGGTCGCGAAAGGCAGGTCCCCGAGCTTCTGTAGCAGCAGTTCGGCCAGACGGGTGACTGCATCCATACGCTGGCAGACCTGGGCACATTGGAAGTAATGCCCGCTGTGCAGGCCCGAGCGCAGGATAAAGTGACCCTGGAGGAGGGCCTTCGTCCGGGTGAAAATGTCGAGGATCTCCTGCTGATTGGGTTCCATGGGGTGAAATTGGTGAACCATGGGATCAAAACAAAACCTTTTTGCAACCGGAGCCAGTTTGATCATCTTAAGGCAGTGATCATCGAACGTGCACCTCTGGAGGACGAACTGGGCGATGTGCTTGATAAGGCGTTGCGTCACGGCGGCCTGAGTGAAGCCGTGGTGTCGGAGCAGGCGGGCATTGCGCTCGGTCGCCTGCAGGATGCCATTGATTACCGGTATGACCTGGAGCCAGGAGAATTACGCCGTCTGGCGGCGGCCCTGGGATTGAATGAAGCGGGTCTGCTGGCGGTGGCAGGGGGCCGGTATCCACTGCCCGAGATCCAGGGTCTGCCCTTTTGTGTGTATCCACTGAGGATGACCCACGGAATTGGAGTCACCAACGCCTACTTAATCGCTGATTGCCGCAGTGAGAGCGGACTGCTCTTTGACACCGGCGTGAATGGTGAGGCGCTTTATCGTGTCTGGCCGTCGAATATCCGGAAATTGGATGCTGTATTTATCACCCATCTTGAAACCGAACACAGTGGAGGGCTGGAGGCTGTCCGCCGGGATTTTGCTCCGGTTCCCATATTCACGCCTTCCGGCTCAGTGATAGAAGGTGCAAGTTCGGTCGGGGAGGGCGCCCGGCTCATTTACGATGACCTCGAAGTGGAAGTTTTCAGCACCCCTGGTCATGCCGAGGCGCACAATTGCTATGTCATTCGTTCGCGGACGGCGGCTGTGGGCACAGCACTATTGATTTCCGGTGACCTGCTCTTTGCCGGTTCCGTGGGTGGAGCCTATTTCTGTGTTAAACGGCTTTGTGCCCACTTACGACGCCTGATGGGCAACCTGCCGGAGGACACCGTGGTGGCCCCGGGGCATGGTCCGTTGACGACCATAAAAAACGAACGGATGTTGAATCCGTTCGTCGTATGATAATGGTCGGGGTGATAGGATTCGAACCTACGACCTCTACGTCCCGAACGTAGCGCTCTACCAGGCTAAGCTACACCCCGAAAATCAAGCCCCGGCACCGTGGAAGGTACCGGGGCGAAGAGGGAAGACGGCGGGTAGGCCCCCTGCAATCAAAATCAACGGGCTGGAGCCGTCGCAGGCGGGGGCGGGGGCGTAGTCATCGGACTTTGGGCAAGACGAATCGCAATCATGTCCACCAGCCTTTGGACCTCGAGTTCGGCATTCCTCTTGTTGATATTGGCCAGCTCGACCTCTTCAGCAAGGGCCAGAAGTTCGTTTGTCTTTTGGTCCTTCTGGCGTCGCAGATCCACCAGTTGGATTTCCAACTCGTTCACCCGCTTGCTGTGGGTGTCACCTTGGGAGAGGAACTCCTTGGTTTGTGCAGCCACGGCGGCACCCGCATCTTCCCATTGCTGGCGACGGGCGGCCTCCTTGGCGGCAAGTTCGGCCTCACGGACGGCGGCACGGCGCTCGGATTCCTCCCTGGACGTCTTTTCAGCGGCGGCAGATTTGGCATCCTCTTCAGCCTTGAGGGCGGCGGCTTCGGCCTCGAGTTGGGCGTTGATCACCACCTGCTTGGAAGTGAAATCTTTATAGATGAAAAAGAATCCAAACAGGAGGACGAGCGGGACGATAATGTAGATTTTCTTCATATCGATGTCAGATGATGCGGAGAGTGTTGATGGTCTTATCGGCCTTTGGAGGCGGCGGCAGCGGCAGCGGCAGCGGCTGCGCGCTCGGCCTCGGCACGAGCAATGTCGGCCGCCTGAATGTCGGAGAGGGTCTTTCTGAGGTCCCGGGAATTGGACTCAGCGAGGGGAACATACTGGCGGAGATGGGTGATTTCCTTGCGGTAGAAGTCCTGCCTAGAATCAATCTCGGCGATTTCGGCCTGAACGTTCGCCACTTCCTTGGCCAGATCGCTGGCTTGACGGGACAGGCGGTTTTGCTCGTTGAATGCAGCATCTCGGGCATCGATGGCAGCCTGACGGGCCTCCTTTTCCATGAGGTCCTTGGCATCACGCTCCTCCCGTTCCATTTTGCGCTGGGCGTTGATTTGATTGGCTTCCTCAATTGCCGCAATGCGTGCCGCTGCCTCGTCGCGTAGCTTTTGCTCCGCGGCGGCACGAATGGCTTCCTTTTCGGCAACCTCTTCGGCTGCGAATTCGCGGTGGACGCTCAGGTAGAAGGGAATGAACGCCGCAAGGGCGACCAAGGGAGTAATGATGTAAGCTTTGTTCATACGTGGGCTTTTCTTGATCGGTAAGTTGGTCTGGCAGGGTAATTAATTGGAGGTATCCAGAAGGGCGGCATCGCGTTCCTCGATGGTGCTGCGGATGTGACTAAGGAGTCGGACGGCTTCCGTGGCTTCGGGATCCTTGACCGCCTCTTCGGCAAATTGAAGGGCCAGGTCATACTGCCGCAGTTCAAAGGCCATGTAGGCGGCGAATGACTGCACCTGTGAGTCCCGGGCCAAGTTGCCCTTGCGGAGGGCGGCTTGGGCGTGATTGAGGGCCTCAGGCAGGTTGTTCAGAGCATAGTAAATGTTGGCGATCTGGAATTCAATCGAACCGGCGTCAGGGAAGTGCGTCATGGCTTCCTTGAGGGTTTCAATGGCCTTGAACTCACGCTTGAGCTGCTGGTAGTTCGAGGCCAGGAGTTCCCAGTTGCGTTGAAGGTTTTCAATGCTGCCATCGCGCAGTCCACGTTCCAAAATCTCGATGGCCTTGTCGAATTGCTGGATGTTGAAGTAGATGCCCACGAGGTTATAGTTGTCCCTCTGTTCATTCATCAACCCATGACTTTGGGCGCGCTTGATTGTCAGAATGGCACGGATCTGAAGTTCGAAGGCGCGTCGTTCATTCTGGGTTGTCCCTGCCATGTTGAGGTAGGTCGACGCCAACTGCTGCCAGTAGGTGCCGTTGGTAGGTTCCATCTTGACGAGTTGTTCCAGAACTTCGGCTGATTCCGGGATGCGATCCAGAATCTGCAAAGCAGCCAGGCTGAGAATGTAAAAGCGATTGCTCGGAGTGAGGGACATGCGGAGACCCTTTTGGGCGGCCTCGTAAGATTCCTTCAGAAGGCCCATGTCGATGTTATTGGGATCGCTTTGAGCCCGGGCAAAGAGAATGGAGGCGTAGAAATTCTGGTGATCGGGGGTGGGACTGGGGGCCTCCTCCAGGAAATCGCGGACGTACTGCAGGGCTTTGTCGATCATGGACCGTTGGACATCGGGACCCCGTGCAACCACCTCTGCATGGCCGGCTTCCTGATAGTAGAGCTGGGCAAGATAATAAGTGTACTCCAACAGCGCCCGGGGTTGGAAATAGCCGTAAGTCTTGCCCAGTTGCAGAGTCTTCTCAAGGGGTGCGATGGATGAGCGATAATCGCCTTTGAGCAAAAGGAACTGTGCCCTCATCTGGGTGAGGACGGCGTCATCATAACTGTTCGGAGTGACACCGACGGAGGCGGCCTGAATGACGGCAAGCCCCGCATCCCAATTTTCAGCTTCGGCTAACGGCTGAATTTTACTGAGTTCTTCGGCAACTCTTTCAGTAAGTTGGGGAGGACTGGACGCGGGCTGGGACGGCTGGGCGGTCAGAAAGACGGTACTGCCGATCAGCAGGGAAACGGCCAGAAACGGCCGCCTGAGTGTACGGCTGAGAGAATGCAATTTGGAAAATGGCATGACGCGGATGTGGATGTTGGTTAATCCGTGATGCTAAAGACGATCGGGACCTGCATGCGGGTGTTGACCGCACGACCCCCTCTGCGACCGGGGCGGAACTTCCACTTCATCACGGCCTGGACCGCGGCGGCCTCGAACTCGCGCTGAGTGGAGCGGACGGCGTAGGCGTCGCGTACGGCGCCGGTGGAATCAACAATGAACCCGACGACTACTTCACCGGTGATACCGGCCCGCCGCATTTCAAAGGGATAAACAGGACGGGACTGGAAGCTGGGTACAGGAACTTGGTCGAGGTCTGACAGATTGAAGAGATCCCTCATGCCTGCTCCGAAGTTGCTGGTCCGCGGGGATACGGGGATGGTGACAACGCCGGTTGGGCGTTCCATGCCGGGAGGCGGTGGTGGCTGTATTTTCTGGACGAATGAATCGACCTGTACTTGGGCCGGGACATCGGTGAGCATCGGCGGGGCGATGTCAGGTATATCCTCAGGAGGGGCTTCATCGGTTATATCAATTATTTCCTCCTCCTCCGGGAGCATTTCAGGCATTTCCATCAGCTCGATGAGCGGCTCCTCGACGACAGCGACCTCGACGGTCTCATCGGGCCTGAAGATTTCGCCACCAAAGAGAAAGCCCACGTGGAGAATAACCGAGACGACCACTCCAATAATAATATCGCGTTGCATATGGCTTTATAGGTTAGCGGCCTGTGGGACGGTAGACGGTTTCGATGGAAACCTGCCTGATGCCGGCTTTGCGCACCTCATCGAGCACTTGCACGGTCGGTCCATAACGGGCGCCGTCGTCGCTGGCCAGAAGGACGCGTTGCCTGGCTTCAGGCACTGATTGCACATAGTTCTGGAGCCGTGGAACGACCTCGCTCATCAGGATGGCTTCCCTGTTCCAATACACTGCACCGGCTTCTGAAACTTGCAAGGTGACGCTGTCATCTTCCTCGTTGGTCTGCGGCCTGGGTGGGGCCGCCACCGGGAGATCAAGCGGAATCATGGTGATCCGGTTGAGCGAGAGGGTGAACAGAATGAAGGTGGCCAGCAGGAAGAAGATAACATCGATCAAGGGAATGATTTCGATGCGGGCTGCCTTCTTGGCGCTTTTGGGCGGGCTCATGATTTGGGTGATTCGATCCGAAGGTTGGGAGCGGTCTCAGGCTTGCAGATCATTCTCATTCCTGCTTGGTGAGCGTCTCTATGAAAACGCGTTGGATGCCGGCCTTGCGGACCTCATCGAACACGTAGCGGGCTTGGCTGAAATAGGCGTTCTGGTCGCCGTTGATAAGCACGCGGGGATTGGCTTCGACCTGCCGGTACGTTTGAAGACGCACCAGAAATTCGTCGAGGGTAATGAGGTCCTTGTCCCAGGCCAGTTGTCCTTCGGCGGTGACACTGATGGTCACTGATCCCGTGGGGTTGCGGGACTCACTGGATTCGGCCTCGGGCAAGGCAACGCGGACGCCTCCCGTGGAGTTCAGGGAGAGCGTGAACAGGATGAAGGTGGCCAGCAGGAAGAAGATGACGTCGATGAGAGGGATGATCTCAATGCGTGCCTTCTTCTTGCCGCCTGGGGCTGATCCGCCGGTCATGGTTCGAGGGTGGGTTTGGGCTGCGTCCCGGATGCCAGGGGCATCAAAGGGTGGTGGCCTTGTTGCCCTCGTTGCGCTTCATGATAATCTCGAGTGCGCTGGAGGCGTCGGTGATTTCCATGCGCACCTGTTCCATGCGGGCATTCAAATAATTGAAGGGCAGGAGTGCGGAGATGGCGATGAAGAGACCGCAGGCCACGGCGATGAGGGCTTCACCGACACCGCCCATGATGGCGCTGGCGTTGGAGGCGATGTCCCCGCCGGTACCGAGGGCACCGAAGGTGTTCATCATGCCGGTGACCGTGCCGAGCAGACCGAGCAGCTGGGCCACGGTGATGACGGTATCGAGAATGGCGTTGCCGCGCATGAAGCGCAGGAGTTCCTGATTGGAGGCGCGGATCAGGGCGTTGGCGAAACCGTGCTCACGGTGGGTGAGCGTGTAGATCATGATGCGGGCAACGTAGTCGCTGCTCTTCTTGCCGATGGTGATGGCACCTTCGATATCATTCTGCTCAATCCGTTCGAGCATCTTTTCCACAACCTCCGGCTCGCGGGAGGCGTTTTCCTTGATGATGAAGATTACGCGTTCAATGATGACGGTGAAGGCGATGAAGGAAGTCAGGAGCAGGGGCCACATGATATAGTGGCCCGCGATGAAAAGCTCCATCGGGGTCATGTTCATTAGGAACGCGAGAGGCAGGCTGGTCGTGATCATGATTTAAACGTCAGGGTCTGATTTTGGAGGCTGGGTTTTACTGTTGAGTCGTAACTCGAAAGGGGAAATCGGAGGATGAAACAGGAAAGGGGGCTGTCGGGGGGGATGTATGGAGGGGCGTGCGCTGTTGCTGGCAACAGATGGGATTTTTGGAACGCAAAAAGCCGTTAAGGGGGTGGATTATTAGCAGAGCAGCTAGGGGGCATTCAACAGGGTATCTGCCAGCAGGGCTGTCGTGGCTTGGCTCGGGCGGATGCCTCTGGTTGAATCATCTAGAATTGTGGGATATTTGTCGTTACCGGATCGAGCTCTTTTACAGAAGGTTGATGCTGCACCTTCCGGCATTCAAATTTTTCTGTCAATGTCCTTCACGATATTTGTCCTGCACCCCGGGAGGGAATGCTGGCTGCCCGGCTAGGACTCGAACCTAGACAAGCAGAGTCAGAATCTGCTGTGCTACCATTACACCACCAGGCAGTGGAAAGCTGATTTTTCGCAGTCAGGAGACAGGGCTGCTTTTCCGGGGTGGGGAAACCCGCGGAGGGGAAGGGTGGAGCCGGCGACGGGAGTCGAACCTGCAACCACCTGTTTACAAAACAGGTGCTCTGCCATTGAGCTACGCCGGCGAAATTCCTCGCCGTGGACGACGGGATGGCCCGGTCCCTTGACCAGATCATCGCGTTTCCGACAGGAAATTTTAAAGAGCGCTTGTCCAAGGAGAGCGAGATGCCCGATGCATCGCGCTGAACAAGTTGTACTGTATTTGGTGGCTCCCCGGGGACTCGAACCCCGAACCAATTGATTAAGAGTCAACTGCTCTACCATTGAGCTAGGAAGCCAGCAAAAGAAAGATCAAAAACTCAAGAAGCCCCCGACCTTGTCAAACCATTTTCTGACGGGTGGGGAAAACGCGCCACTTCTTTCGGCTGCAATCCGGCGACGGCTTAAAAATGGCGTGAGAGGCTGAATTTTGCCTGCAGCGGAGGCGCCTTGGTCACGACGGTGTTGGCCGCGAAAGTCGGATCCGATCCAAGGAAATAGTCCGCGCTGAATAGATTGGTGAACTCCAGATTCGCCTCGAATTTCCCCCTGCGGTAGCCGAAACCGCCATTCCACACCAGGCTGGCGGGGGCCCGCAGGGTGTGTTCGTAATTCAGCCAGAACGCTGAGCGCAGGCTCGGGCCGAAGCTGGCATGAAAGCCCCCGCCGATCTCGAGTCGGGCGAGGACGTGGCCGGAGATTTCCGGGGAGCCCGGAAATTTTGTGTCCGGATTATTGGCGGCGAGCAGGGTCGCATTGGCGCCACCGCCGGCGAAGAGGCCACCCGCCACCAAGGGCAGGTAATATTCCTGGGTGGCCTGGAATCGGAATCCCGGGGTGTTGGTTTGCCGGGTCCGCCGGGCGGACAGATTCGCTAGGAGGGTGAAGCGAGATCCCGGCTGCCAGACCCCCTCGAATTCGATCCCGCGTGAACGCAGGCCATACGGGTTGTTCGTGATGTTGTTGAAGCGGGCGAGGGTGGAATGGTAGATTGCGACTCCCATGAAGAGGCGCCCGTCGAACAGGGAGGTCTTAACCCCAATCTCAGCCAGGCCGGTCTTGCCGAAGTTTGCCTCTGAACTGACGTTGCCGGCTTGGGCGGGGTTGAGTGCCGTGCCCTGCTGGAATGCACCGTAGATGAGCCATTGAGGGGCGGGCTTCCAGAAGGGATTGAGGGCCACCGTCGAATAGGTTTTGCCTCCTGAGGTGGTCTGTTCACCCCGCAAGGGGCTGCGTTCGAACTCCAAAGGGACACCGGCATTGAATTTCGCACCTTCCAGCCGGGCGGAGATGATCGCCCCGGATCGCTCTCCCGTTTTCAAATCTCCCACCGCAAAGAGTCCGGCCTGCCGCAAGGTGGTGTCCAGTCCGTGCGACCACAGCGTGCGCGTGTCACCCGATGCCGGACGCTGCCCACCCGCGAGCACGATGGAGTTCGGAGATGGTTCGGGCCGGGTGATGTCCCGGCGCGAAAAGGGTTCGGCCTGAAAATCAACGAGTTCGTGAGCCCGGCTGTAGCGCAGACTGCCCCCATAGGTCAGGGCTGTAAGCGCACCCTCGAAGGTGCGACGGAGAGTGAGCTTGGCCTCAGCCACGCGCTGCTCCATGTCCAAGGCATAGCCGTAGGACGAGAGTTTCGTGGTTCGCACCCAGTCCACGAGGGCCTGAACTTTGACGGTGGTGGTGGCTGACGAGGTGTTGCTCCAGTCCGCGAACCACAGGAGATTGCTGGCATTGGAAAAATCATTGGAATCTGACAACGCGGTGCGTCCGCTAATGCGTTGCTTGGCGATGGGGCCCCCGGCATTGAGGTAGACTGCGGTGTACTCGCCGTCAGGTCCGAGCAAGTTGCGGAAATCCGCAGTCAGTCCGGCGGCGAATTCGGCCGGCGGGATCAGGGCGGCATCCCGGGCAGACGGCTGCTGGCCGGGGGTGGCGGGTACAATAACGAATGGTATGGCGGAGGGCAGGACAAAACCTCCCGCCGCCGCGCTGGTGCGGTTCACGGGTTCGCCCGTGATATACATGCTGTTGTCAATCAGATCTTGGGTCACTCGGTTCCAGCCGGCATTTTCGTTGGTCAGATAGCGGTAGTATTCCGCACCGGTGAACAGCATGACTCCCTCCCGTACATTGAGCTTCAGCGCGGCGTAGGCGGATGCGTAGTCGTTGCGTACATTACGGTAATACGAGCCGGCCTTTTGACCCGTGAGCGAAAGTCGGAAGGCAGCCGGCCGGCCCGCCACCAACACCGGACCGCCGAGGTCGAGTTGGGCATTGTAAAAATCGTGGCTTCCAACGGTGAGGCGCACCGAACCTCGCTGCCGGTCATAATAGGGTGATTTGGGCAGGAAATTCACATACCCACCCGCCTGAGTTGCCCCGAGGTTAGCAGGGGCTGGGCCTTTGACCACATCCATGCCTTCGAGTGACCCGAAAGACATCAGCATCTCATTGCGTTGGAATACTCTCTGCATTCCATTAAAGAATGTGCCAGCCAGATCCCCCCTCAGTACCGGAGATCCGGCCTGTCCGTAATAATTGGGGCGTTCAGCTCCGGCGATGAGGCGGTCGAGATCGGAAAAATTTCGTACCCCATATAGCTTTAGATGCTCAGGAGTCACCAGCGTTGCAGTCCGCGGGAGATCCATAAGATCCCGATCCGAACCCAGTACGGAAAGGGCAGGGCGTGAGGTGGGCAGGAGCGTGCCTGCATTTTCCATCGAACGGGTTGTAGCGATGAATTTCTCCATCTCAAGGCGTGCATTTTCATCCTCCATCTGCGCGAGAGAGGTAAAGTGTATTGATAAATAGATTAACAACTGGGTCGCTAAGACGCCGGGTGCGCGGGAAATGCTCATCGGAAGGGAAGATCACAGACCACGGTACGTACCCCTGCCAAGCTGCAAATGGCCGCCCGGACATCATTTTCCTCAAGAGATCATTAATACAGGTTCACATGGCTCGCCCTCCCGACTTTCACCGCGAGGTCAATTTCCCCTTGCCAAGCAGCACCCGGGTCTCTGTTTTCGACCGCTCTCTCCATGCAAAAGACCAAAAAATCCGTTGCCAAGCGCTTCAAGCTCACCGCCAAGGGCAAGCTTGTGCGCCGCACGCCCGGTTTTCGTCACCTGCTGGCCTCGAAGAGCACGAAGCAGAAGCGTCGTGCCTCCAAGGACAAGCTCGTTGCCGTAGGCCACGCGGCCCCGCTCAAGCGGTGCCTGCCGTTCGGTCTCTGAGACCGGGAGCGCTGAAAACCACAACCTGCCAGGTGGGTGATTCCTAACGAGACGACCCACCGGCTCAAAACACATAAAACAACATGCCTCGTGCCACAAACTCCCCCGCGTCGCGCAAGCGCCGCAAGAAGGTCCTCAAATACGCGAAGGGCTATTTCGGCAACAAGTCGAAGCTCTTCCGCTACGCCAAGGATGCCGTCCAGCATGCCTGGCAGTACGCCTATCGCGATCGCAAGAAGAAGAAGGGCGAATTCCGCGGTCTCTGGATCGTGCGCCTCAACGCCGCCTGCCGCAACGCCGGCATCAGCTACAGCCGCTTCATCGAGGGTCTCAAGGCCGCCAACATCGAGCTCGACCGCAAGGTCCTGTCCGACCTCGCCATCCGCGACGAAGTGGCCTTTAACGCCTTGGTCAAACAATCCCAGGACGCGTTGAAGACCAAGGTCGCCGCCAAGGCGAAGGCCTAAACTCTCTCGACGCGAGCCCTGGCGGCTCGCCTCCCTCAGCTCTCCGGAGGACGGGTCCCGCAGCCGCGGGGTACCGTCCTTCTTTTTTGCAGCGCATCGTTCTTTCTCCCCGGGTCCTCTTCCCCTGTAGAAGCGGCTTTATGCCGCGATGAAAATCATCGACTAAAGCCATCGCGGCATAAAGCCGCTCCTACGGGCTCGGAACTGCCCGGGCTGGGGCCCACCGCTCACCACTTTTTCCTCTGCACCCATGCAAGACCAACTTTCCTCACTCCTCGCCAAGGTCGAGACCGAGTTGCCGCTTATCACCACCCGTCCCGACTTTGAGACTGCCAAGGCCCGCTACGTCGGGCCCAACGGCGCCTTCACCGCCCTCATGAAGCTAATGGGTTCCGTGCCCAAGGAGGAGCGCCCCGCCGCCGGCAAGCTCATCAATGAGGCCAAGGCCCGGCTGCAGGTTCGGCTCGACGAGACCCTGCGCCGCATCGAGGCCGCCGAACTCGCCGCCCAACTCGGGCCACCCATCGATCCATCGCTCCCTTCACCCGATCCCTTCTCCGGCACGGGTCATCCGCTAACCCTCGTGCGCGAGGAGATGTGCCGCATTCTTCGCAAGGTTGGCTTCACCGTTGTCGAGGGACCCGAGGTCGAGACGGAGTACTACTGCTTCGATGCCCTCAACACCCCCGCCGATCACCCGGCCCGTGACGCCCAGGATACGTTCTATTTCCCGGAAAACGCCCGATTCGGCAACATCGCCAAGCGGTCACCCGACGAAAAATACCTGCTGCGCACCCATACGTCCTCCGTGCAGATCCGCACCATGCTCAAGGGTGACCCGCCCATTCGCATCGTGTCCCCCGGCCGCGTTTATCGCCGCGACACCACCGACGCGACCCACTCGGCCAACTTCCACCAGCTCGAATGCCTCTACGTGGACAAGAACGTGACGGTCCGCGACCTCAAGGCCCTGCTCGATTACATTTTCGCCTCCCTCCTCGGGCCGGACACGAAGACGCGCTTCCGTCCGCATTATTTCGGTTACACTGAGCCGAGTTTCGAGGTGGACCTCAGTGCGCGCCACCTGCCCAAGGTCAACAAGGAGTGGATCGAAATCGGTGGCTGCGGCATGGTTGATCCGACGGTCTTCGATGCCGTGGGTTACGATTCCGCGGCTTGGAGCGGTTATGCCTTCGGCATGGGCCTTGAGCGCCTTGCCATGCTCCTCTACGGCATCGATGACATCCGCACCTTCTACCAAAACGACGTCCGCTTCCTCCGCCAATTCGTCTGATGAAAATTTCCCGCAACTGGCTCCAGTCCTATGTTGATCTCACCGGCATCGCCGACGAGGAAATTTCCCGCGCCGTCACCTTCCTCGGCTTTGAGGTCGAGCAGATCATCCACACGGGCGCGCCGAAGCTGGACAAGGTCTTCGTCGGCGAGGTTCTCACCCGCGACAAGCACCCGAACGCCGACAAGCTCTCCATCTGCACGGTCGACGTCGGCCCAACGCATGGCGTGAAGCGCATTGTCTGCGGCGCGCAGAACTATCAGGTGGGCGACCGCGTACCTGTTGCCCTCGTTGGCGCGGTCCTGCCGGGCAATTTCACCATCAAGGAATCCAAGATCCGCGGCGAGGCCTCCTCGGGCATGATGTGTTCGGCGAAGGAACTCACCCTCTCTGAGGACGCCGCCGGCCTGCTCATTCTGCCTGGCCAACCCGCACTGGGTGCACCCATCAATGACGTGCTGCCACCCGGCGATGTGGTGTTCGACGTCGAGATCACCCCCAACCGACCCGACTGTCAGTCTCACCTCGGCCTCGCCCGTGAACTCGCCGCCTGGTTCAAAAAAGCCCTCAATTATCCTGCGGTGAGCTTCACCCCCGCCGGCGCCGATCCCAAGCCGCGCCCCGATCTGCTTTCGAACGTGCAGGTCGAGGCCCCGGAGGATTGCCCGCTGTACACGGCCACGGTGATTACCGGTGTGAAAATCGGCCCCAGTCCTGACTGGATGCAGCAACGGCTCAGCGCCGTCGGCGTGCGGCCGATCAACAACGTGGTCGATGCCGGCAACTATGTCATGCTGGAGTACGGCCAGCCCGTGCACGCCTTCGATGCGAAGAAACTGGGCGGTGCGCAGATCGTGGTTCGCCGTGCCTCATCCGGAGAGAAGATTGTCACCCTCGATGACAAGGAGCGAACCCTCACTCCAGACATGCTCGTCATCGCCGATGCGGCGAGTCCCGTGGTCATTGCCGGCATCATGGGCGGCGATGATTCCGGGGTGAACGACACCACTACCGATCTGGTGCTCGAGGTGGCCTACTTCACCCGCCCCTCGATCCGCGCCACCTCGAAGCGCTTCGGCCTGACTTCCGATTCATCCTACCGTTACGAGCGTGGTGTGGATGTCCATTCCTTGGAGGAGACCATGCACCGCTGCATCGACCTGATACTTGAGGTCGCCGGCGGCAAGGTGGCCGGCCCGACCATCCGGGTCGGCGGCGATGTTCCCTGGCAGCGCGAGATCACAATCACACCGGGCTATGTGACCGAAAAGCTCGGGTTCACGATTCCCGAGGCTGACATGAAAGCCGCGCTGGAGTCGCTTGAACTCACCATCGTGCGCGAAGAGCCGACCCACGAGCGCGGCCCGGCCTGGACCGTGGAAATCCCCAGCTGGCGTGACGATCTCGACCGCCCGATCGACCTCGTGGAGGAAATCCTCCGCCTCCACGGCACGGAGAAGATTCCCGCAACCGGGGTGCAATCACCGGGGCTCGTGGGTGACGACGATCCCATCGTGCAATTCAACCGCCGCGTGACCGAGCTCATGACTGGCCGGCAGTTCAACGAATGCGTCAACTACACGCTCCGTTCAGCCAAGGAGATCGAAGGCTGGGTGCCGCCCGATGTCGCCGCCGACCTCGTCCTCTCAAACCCCTTCGTCGAGGATCAGTCCCACCTCCGTCCGACCCTCATCACCGGCCTGCTGGAATCCCTCCGTCTCAACCAGGCCCGGGGTGTCCCGGCCTCGCGCCTCTTCGAAACCGGCCGGGTGTTCCTCCGGCGCGACGGCCAGACCTGTGAGTGCATCGCGGCTGCGTTCATTCAGACCGAAAAGGATGCCTTGCGTACCTGGCACCCACGCGAGCCCGTTGATTTCTACACCGCGAAGCGCCACACGGAGGCTTTGGCCGGTGCGGCTGGTATCGATCTTTCCCGGCAGCCTCTCACTACCGTGGATCCGGACAGCGGCTGGCAACCTGGTCAGTCAGCTGTTGCCGGTGAACTCGCCCATGGCTGGACCGCCGGCTTCGGTCTGCTCGATCTCGCCAGGATCAAATCGCTCGGCATCGAGGGTAAAGTTTTCGCCGGATTCTTCGCGATTCTGCCCGAGAAACTCGCCCTAGCCGGCGACCGCCGTCGTTATCAGCCGTTCAGTCTCTTCCCAGCGGCATTGCGCGATCTCGCGCTTATTGTGCCGGCCGAGACGCCCGCCGCGGAGGTCCAGAAATCCCTGGCCAAGGTGGCCCGGGCGGCGACCGGAAGCGTCTTTGCACTCGAAAGCGTGAGCGTCTTTGATGTCTATCAGGGCAAGGGTCTCCCCGAGGGCACCAAGAGCCTCGCCTTCAACCTCGTCTTCCGCTCCGCCGAACGCACCCTCACCGACGAGGAGGTGAACGCCGTGTTCACGAAGATTCAGGACGAACTCATCAAAACCGCGTCCTACCAGATTCGGAAGTAACCCGCTGCGCCGTTTCCATGCCCATCGACGACTCCCTCATTCGCCGCCTGGCCGACCGGGTCGGCACTCCGTTCTGGATCTACGACAACGCCCGGCTGGGCGCGCGCATTGCCGATATCAAGGCCATGACTGCCGCTCCCGGCCTCCAGGCCCGCTTTGCGATGAAGGCCTGTCCGGCCACCGCCGTTCTTCGGGAGATGGCTGCGCACGACATCTGGATTGACGCCGTCTCCGGCAACGAGGCACTGCGTGCCATTCACGCCGGTCATCGGCCGGGGCAGAATCCCCCCGTCATCTGCTTCACCGCCGACGTCTTTCGCGACAATGCCCTTGATGCCGTGCTCCGCCACGACCTCCTGCCGAACATCGGTTCGCCCGGCATGATTCGTCAACTGACCGCCGCAGGCTACCGCGGTCCCATCTCCATCCGCGTCAATCCCGGCTTTGGACATGGTCACGTCAATACGTGCGACACCGGTGGCCCGTCCTCCAAGCACGGCGTCTGGCATCGGGATATCCTCGCCGTCAAGGCTGCCGCCGAGGAGGCCGGCCTGGCTGTCACCATGCTCCACGCTCACATCGGCAGCGGTCCGCAGGTGCAGGAGCTTCAGGACAATCTCACCCGCCTCGCCGCCGATTTTGCCGAACTCCTGCCGCATTTCCCCGCGCTGACCGCTGTCAACCTGGGCGGAGGCATCCCGTACAACTATCGCCAGCGCGACCAACAGCCGGCCGTCGAACCCCTCGCCGCACTATTCGCGGGTTGTCGCGAGGCCCTCGTCCGGGCCGCCGGCCGCGAGCTTCGCGTCGAAATCGAACCCGGCCGCTATTATGTGGCTCCCGTGGCCACTCTGGTCGCACGGGTACACGACGTTAAGCGCACTCAGAGCAATGCCAAGGGTGATGGGGTCACGTTTGCCATGGTCGATGCCGGCTTTGTCGATTTGGTACGCCCCGCCATGTATGGCAGTCACCACCACATCGAAGTCCTGGGCCGGGACCCCGCCGCGGGCATCGAACCGATCGCCGTGGCCGGCCCCTTGTGCGAGAGTGGCGACGTCTTCACCCGCAGCGGTGGCGATGAGGTGCTCGAACCCCGTCTCCTTCCGCGCCCCGAGGCAGGCGATCTGCTCCTGCTGCACGATGCCGGTGCCTATGGCTACGCCATGAGCAGCAACTACAATTCCATCGGCCGCGCTCCCCAGGTCATGGTCGGACCCGACGGTTCGGCCCGCCTCATCAGCCGTCGCGAGACCCTTGAGGATATCCTCAAGGCCGAGACGGACCAGCCCCTCGTCCTTTAACGCCATGTCCACCGACCGCACCGATCTCGACATCGACCGCATCGTCCAACTCGCACGCATCGCGCTCACGCCGGCGGAAAAGGAAACTTTTTCCGTCCAGCTATCCGACGTTCTCGTCCATATCGAGAAGCTCAAGCAGGTCGATGTGACCGGTGTCGAGCCGACCGCGCACGCGTTTCCCCTCTACAACGTCTGGTCCGACGACATCACGCAGCCGGGTCTCCCCGTCGAGGCCGCTCTCCGCAACGCACCCGCTCAACGCAATCACATGATCGCCGTCCCAAAAGTCGTGGAATGAAGAATGGAAAAGTAGCGGGTAGCGAGCATGCCCAAACTCACACTTCCTACCCGCTACCCGCTACTTTAAATCCAATGTCCGCACCGCTTTTTTCCAAAACCATCGCTGAACTTGCGGGCCTCCTTGAGGCGAAGACGATTTCTTCGGTCGAACTCACCGGGGCCGTCGTAGCGCGCACCAAAGCGGTGGATGACCGCGTGAAGGCCTTCAACTCCTACGACGAGGCCGATGCCTTGGCTCAGGCTGCGGCTTCGGACGCTCGCCGCGCCGCCGGACAGGCGAGGGGACCGCTTGATGGAATTCCCGTCGGCTTGAAAGACGTCATCGCTGTCGCGGGCCAGCCCCTCACTGCGTCGAGCAAGATGCTGGCAAACTTCGTTTCGCCCTACGATGCCACCGTCACGGAAAAGCTGAAGCAGGCCGGCGCGATCTGCTGGGGCCGGCTCAACCTCGACGAATTCGCCATGGGTTCGTCCACGGAGAACTCCGCCTTCCACACCACGCGCAATCCGCACGACCTCGATTGCGTGCCCGGCGGGTCCTCCGGCGGCAGCGCGG
>JBGTGS010000273.1:0-5853 GCA_041746615.1 Opitutaceae bacterium
GCAGCGGGACACCGGCGCCCTTCGCCACCCTGGCCAGCGCCGTGCGCAGGGGACCGTTGTTGGCCACGCCCCCCGAAAGACCGAGACTGCGAAAATTCCCCCGGGCCAGCGCGGCACCGGTCTTGCGGGCCAGCGCATCCACCACCGCCTGCTGATAGCTCGCGCAGAGGTCGGGCAGGCCCGAGGTGATCTCCTCCGCCGACATTTTTTCCAGCCGGTAGCGCAGGCTGGTTTTCAATCCGGAAAAGCTGAAATCCAGTTCGCTCCGCGGGCCGAGTCCCCGCGGAAAATCCCAGGCATCGGATCGTCCCATCGCCGCCTGTTTCTCGATGAGAGGGCCACCCGGATAACCGAGGCCGAGCAACTTCGCCCCCTTGTCGAGCGCCTCTCCCGCGGCATCGTCCCGCGTCGTTGACAACACCGTGATCCGCCGCGCTTCATCCAGGACAAACAGGAGCGTATTCCCGCCGGAGACAACGAGTCCAAGGTGGGGAAGCAGAGTGGAAAACGCCTGGTCGAAGCCGGTCGGAGTTTCCGCATGCAGGGCGATGAACGGGGAAAAAGCGTGCCCGCGGAGGTGGTTCACACCGACAAGCGGCACACGCAGGGCGCAGGCGAGGGCCTTGGCTGCGGCCATCCCCATCGCCAGGCATCCGGCCAGCCCCGGGCCCTGCGTCACCGCCACCCGGCCTATCCCCGAAAAGTCCGGAGTGAGCCGGGCGCGTTCCAGCAAGGGGGCCAGGGCTCGGAGGTGTTCTCGCACGGCCAGGTCGGGCACCACTCCTCCATGGCGTCCGTGCAGGGCGACCTGGCTATGGATCCATTCACCGGCAAGTCCCCGGGTGGAATCAAACAACGCGAGCGCCGTCTCATCACACGAGCTTTCAATCGCGAGAATCATGCAGCAAACCGGTCAGTTGACCGACGTCATCCTGCGTTCCTCCAGCAGGCGGGCACTGCGGAGGACGGCCAACGCGGCTTGCAACTGACGATCCTCGATCGGATCGAAGCCGAACCGCTCCTTGAATTCGACCGGGTCCCGGATGTCGTCCCGCGCCCGCTGCAGGCGCAGTTTGCCGTCCTCCTCCGGAGTCATCACCACCTCAACATGCGGTTCCACCCCCTGTTCATGAATGGTGATGCCGCTCGGCGTGTAATAGCGGGCGGTGGTCAACCGGAGCCCCTCACCATTGCGAAGCCGGAAGATGGACTGCACCGAGCCCTTGCCAAAGGATCGTTCGCCGACGATGACGGCGCGCCGGGTGTCCTTGAGCGCGCCCGCCACGATCTCTGCGGCGCTGGCACTGCCGGCGTTGATGAGCACCGCAACGGGCACCCCCAGGGGAGGTGAGTCAATCTTTGTCCGGTACTCCTCCCGGTCGTGCGCATTGCGTCCCTGCGTATAAACGATGAGATCGCCGCGATTTAAAAAAGGCTCGACCACATTGACCGCCGCATCGAGCAGACCGCCCGGGTTGTTGCGCAAGTCGAGCACGAGGCCGGTCATTCCCTCCCCGGTGAGACGCCGCAGGGCCTGGGTGACCTCCTCGCCCGTACGATGGGAAAACTGGGTCAGCTGGATGTAGCCCGTGCCATCCTCCAGCAGGCGCACGTCGCGGACGCTCTCCAGCCGGATGACTTCGCGGGTCAAGGGCACGGTGAAATCACCCACCGGCCCCTCGCGTCGGAAGCCGACCTCCACCCTGCTGCCGGCCGGACCGCGCAGGCGCGTGACAACATCGTCCATGGTGGCGCGCTCCAGCGACTCACCATCCACGCTGATGATCTGGTCGCCGCGGAGAATGCCGGCCCGCTCGCCCGGTGAGTCCATGATCGGGGTGATCACCACAACGCGGTTCTGGCGCATCTCCACCTGCACGCCAATCCCGCCGAACTGATTGTTCATGTCCTCCTGCAGCGCAGTGTAGTCGCGGACCTCCAGAAAGTCCGAATGCGGATCAAGGGAACTGACCACCCCATGCAGGGCGGATCTCGTCAGCGCAGAAACCTCACTGCCCTGATCATCGACATAGTGCTCATTCACCAGCCGGATAATCTCCCGCAGGTAGGCGGAGGAACGATCAAGTTCCCCCTGCGGCCACAGCCCCCACAGGGTGGACAGCCGGACCACGCCCAGCGCGAGCACGGTGCCGAGAAGCACCCCGGTCGCAATGGAGAGAATCCGTTTGAGCATGGAAGCAAGTGTGCCCATCTCCTAGCATTTGTAAATATATGGGTTCCCTAACCCCCAGCATCCTGTCTCCGGAGTTCTCCGACATTTTCCGCACTCACCGGGATACGGACGGGGTCATGCCGTTTGACCGGTTCATGGAGCTCGCACTTTACCATCCACAGTTCGGCTATTACCGGCGGTCACGGACCCGGGTGGGGCGCGGTGAAGACACGGATTTTTACACAGCGAGCACCTCCGGCCCCGTTTTTGGCGAACTGGTGGCTGCCGCCGTCGTCACCTTGCTGGGGGACCGCGATCCGAAGGACTTCACCTTTATTGAGATCGGAGCCGAACCGGCCGGAGGGATCATGAAGGCCGTCAATCACCCATTCAAACTCGCCAGCACCAGATACCTCGGTGACCCCCTGGACCTCAACGGCCCCTGCGTGGTGTTCTCCAACGAGCTGTTCGATGCCCAGCCGTTTCGCCGCATGGTCAGGCGGGCCGGGGGATGGCGGGAATTGGGGGTCGCTCTGCGTGGGGATCGACTGGTTGAAGTGGAGCGCACCCCCCCCCCATCGGACCCCGAACTACCGGCCGATGTCCCGGAAAACTACCGGATCGATGTCCCCTTGGCCGCGGGAAGGCTGGCCGCCACCATTGCCGGAGAGCCCTGGACCGGCCTGTTCATCGCCTTCGACTATGGCAAATCGTGGCTTGAACTCAGCCGGCACACCCCAAATGGAACCGCCCGCGCCTACCACCGGCATACGCTGTCCGGCGATCTCCTGGATCGTCCAGGCGAACAGGATCTCACCTGCCATATCTGCTGGGACTGGTTGGCCGCGGCTCTGCGCGACGGAGGCTTCACTGAACCGGCCATCGAATCCCAGGAGGCCTTCTTCGTGCGACATGCCTCCCGTTACCTTGAGGCCGCCCTGCATTCCGAAGCGGCCCGATTCAGTCCTCGTAAACACAGTCTGATGCAACTGCTTCATCCTGCGCATCTCGGGCAGAAATTCCAGGTCCTGCACGCGTCGAGGGACGAAGTCCAAAATTCCCCTTGATTCACAGAGGAGCCGGCCCTTACTCTCGACCCTTTAACCAACTCGAAACCATGGCCAGAATTTGTGCAATCACCGGGAAGCGACCCACCAAGGGCAGCTCCATCAACCGCAAGGGTCAGTCCAAGAAAAGCGGAGGCATCGGCACGCACGTGACGAGCATCACCAAGCGCAAGTTCCGCCCGAACCTGCAAAAGATCCGCATCAGGACCGCCAATGGTGGCACCAAGCGCGTCTGGGTGGCCGTCAAGGCGATCAAGGCCGGCCTCGTCGAGAAGGTCTGATTTCGGATTTCGTCCTCCCTTTTACAACCCGCAGCCTCTCTGGCTGCGGGTTTTTCGTGTCGGCCTAAAACAGCGGGAGGCAGGTATCCCCCGACTTACTCTACGGAGCGAAAGACCACGGAGGCATTCTGGCCGCCGAATCCGAGATTGTTGCTGAGGACGGTGCGGACCTTCGCGGGACGAGAGGTGTTGGGCACGTAGTCGAGATCGCACTCGGGGTCGGGCTCGTGGAGATTGATGGTGGGGGCGAGCATCTGGGTGTGGATGCTTTTGACACAGACGATGCTCTCGATACCACCGGCTGCACCCAGGAGATGTCCGGTCATGGACTTGGTCGAACTCACTGCCAGCACGCGGGCATGATCACCGAAGACCCGCTTGATGGCGAGGGTCTCGAACTTGTCGTTGTACGGGGTGCTCGTGCCATGCGCGTTGATATAGTCGACTTCATCGGGCCTGACCTTGGCACCCGCAAGGGCACGGGTCATGGCCATGGAGAGGCCCTTGCCCTCGGGATCGGGCATGGTGATGTGGTGGGCGTCGCAGGTTGCGGCGTAGCCGGCCAGTTCGCAATAGATGCGGGCACCGCGGGCCCGCGCATGCTCGAGGGATTCAAGCACGAGCACACCGGCACCCTCTCCCATCACAAAACCGTCGCGTCCGAGTGAAAAGGGGCGGCTGGCCGTGGTGGGATCGTCATTGCGCGTGCTCATCGCCTTCATCGAACAGAAGCTCGCATAGGCGAAAGGCGTGATGGATGCCTCCGCGCCGCCGGCAATTATCACATCGGCATCACCGCGGCGGATCATATGCATCGCCTCGCCGAGGGCGTGGGTGCCGGTGGCACAGGCGGAAACCACGCCGAAATTCGGACCTCGTGCACCGAGGTCGATGGCCACCAAGCCCGAGCACATGTTGCCGATGAGCGAAGGGATGGTGAAGGGGGAAACCTTGCGGGGACCGCGCTCATTCAGAACCTTCAGCTGTGATTCAAATGTGAACATGCCACCGATGCCGGAACCGATGACGACCCCGACCCGGTCGGGATTTTCCCGGGCCATCTCCAGACCGGCATCTTTGACGGCCTGGCGGGCGGCGACATAGCCGAAGTGGGTGTAACGGTCGTTGCGCCGGGTCTCCTTGGGATCCATGTGCTCGGACGGATCCCAATCGCGAACTTCGGCGCCTATCCGGCAGGATACCTCCGAAGGGTCGAAGCTGGTGATGCGGTCGATGCCGCAACGGCCGGCGAGGAGACTTTCCCAAAACGCATCGGCAGTATGCCCGATGGATGTGACTGCTCCGAGGCCGGTGATGACTACGCGCTGGGTTGCGGAGTGGTTATCCATGGACGCGAGGACCAGAGGGTCGAAAAAAAGGCGCTCTACCAGACAGTCCCGTGGGGGGCTCGGTAGAACGCCGGAAAGCGAGGCGAAATCAGACGGCGGCCTTGGCCTTTATGTAATCGACCACTTGGCCGACCGTCTGGAGCTTTTCGGCGTCGGACTCCGGGATCTCTCCCTTGATCTCATCCTTAAACTCCTCCTCAAAAGCCATGATCAACTCAACGGTGTCGAGGGAATCGGCGCCGAGATCATCCAGAAACGAGGCTTGGGGCGTGATTTGCTCTTCGTTAACATTTAGCTGGTTAACGATGATCTCTTTTACGCGTTGTTCGATGGTTTTTTGGTCGGCCATGATAGTGGTTTCTGAATAGTCGGAGGCTTCACATCGCCATGCCGCCGTCAACGGCAAAAACTTGCCCCGTGATGTAGCCCGCCTGCTCGCTGGCGAGGAAGGCGGTCAGGTGGGCAATGTCCGCGGCTTCGCCGAAGCGCTTGAGGGGAACGGCGGAAAGGATCTGGGCGGAGGCCTCAGGGTTGTTGACGAACTCCGTGGTCATGTCGGTTTTGATGAACCCGGGAGCCACGGCATTGACGGTGACGCTGCGGGAGGCGAATTCGCGGGCCAGGGTCTTGGTCAGGCCGATCATGCCGGCCTTGGCTGCGGAATAGTTGGCCTGGCCGGCGTTGCCCATGACGCCGGAAACCGACGCCATGTTGATGATGCGCCCCCAGCGGGCGCGGGTCATCGGCCGGGCCAGGTGCTTGGTGAAGTGGAAACAGCTGGTGAGATTGGTCCGGATGACGCTCTCCCAGTCATCCTCGCTCATGCGGAAGAGCAAACCGTCGCGGGTGATGCCGGCGTTGTTGACGAGAATATCGATGACGGGGTGCTGGGCCAGAAGCTGTTCGCAGGCTTTGGCGACGGCGGCGCCATCGGCCACATCCACCGCGAGCGCACGGGCCTTGCCGCCGGCGGCGGTGATGGC
>JBGTGS010000274.1:0-4325 GCA_041746615.1 Opitutaceae bacterium
GAAGTCGACCGACGCAAGGCCGGCGAAACCGCCCTTCGAAAGGGCCGCGCCCATTATAAAAAGCTGTTACGGGAGTCGCAGGTCATGCAGAGGAAACTCCGCCAACTGACCCGGCAGATCATCGTGGTTCAGGAGGAGGAGCGAAAACAGATCAGCCGCGAACTCCACGACGAGGTCGTGCAAACCCTCGTCGGCATCACTGTTGAACTGGCCGCCCTGACCAAGGAATCCTCCACCGGCCTGCATCACCTGAAGGCCAAGATCGCCCGCACCCAGCGGCTGGTGGCACATTCCGTCAACGCGGTGCACCGCTTTGCCCGCGAACTGCGGCCCGCCGTGCTCGACGATCTCGGTCTGATCCCGGCGCTCCATACCTACTGCGAGCGCCTCGCCGCCCGCAGAAAACTCCGGATCCGGATGACCGCCTTCGCCGGGGTCGAGACTCTGGACGGCGATCGGCGCACCGTGTTGTTCCGCGTGGCGCAGGAGGCGCTCAACAATGTCGTCCGCCATTCCCGCGCCACCATGGTCAACGTCAACATCCTCCGCGCCAACGGGGTGATCCGGATGGAAATCGCGGACAACGGACGCGCGTTTCCCGTCCGGAAGATCCTTTTCGCCAAGAGCCGCAAGCGGCTCGGCCTGCTCGGCATGAGGGAGCGCGTTGAGATGGTGGGCGGCGAACTGACCATCGAATCCGCCGTCGGCCGGGGCACCACGGTGCGCGCCGAACTTCCTTTCAAAGACAACTCCATCAAACCATGAGCACCACCCCCACCAGCATTACTGTCCTCATGGCGGATGACCACACGGTCGTCCGCCAGGGCCTCTGCACCCTGCTCAAGTCTGACGGACATTTCCTCATCATCGGCGAAGCCCGCAATGGCCGCGAAGCCGTGGCGCTGGCCCGGACGCTCCGCCCGAACGTCATCCTGATGGACATCGCCATGCCGGGCCTCAACGGCATGGAGGCGACCCGGCAGATCCTCGAGACCAATCCCGCCGCCCGGATCCTCATCCTCTCCGCGTACAGCGACGATGTCTACGTGGAGCGGATACAACAGGCCGGCGCGGCCGGCTTCCTGGAGAAACAGACCTCGGCCGAGATCCTGACCCAGGCGATCCGGGAGGTGGCCGCCGGCCGCACCTATTTCAGTCCCGTCATCATGCGTCGTCTGCGGGAAACCTCGAACCGTCAGCGCGGCCGCGACGGCATACCGAAGACCGGTCACAACCCGCTGACCTCGCGCGAATATGAGGTCCTCCAGCTTCTCGCCGAGGGTTCACCCAACAAGCAGATCGCGGTCACTCTCGGCATCAACATCAAGACCGTCGAGAAGCACCGTCAGCACCTGCGGGACAAGCTCAACATCCACGACACCGCCGGCCTCACCCGCTATGCGATCAAAGCCGGCGTGATCGAAAGCAGCGTCAAGCTCACGATCATCTAACAGCCCGTCGACCTTGAGATTAGCGCGTCGGAGAAACCGGGCTGACGATTTTGCGGCGAAGGGAGTACCCGGGCCAACGGGCTGCTATAGCCGCCTGTCGGGAGAACCCCCGCGCACGCCCCATCATCACCCGACAACTGAGGACATTGAAGCTAAGTCCGCCAGGCTGCTGGTCGGTAGGGTTAGTAGGCATATCAGCCAGTGGCACAGGGGTGATACTCTTCACGCGTATGACTATCAAAAATCTGTTCCCCTTGTCCGTCGCGACGCTCGCTGCGACGTTACTAGCCCCGGCACTGGGATCTGCCCAGGTCCTGTTGTCCAATTCTGAATTTGCCATCCTCGGTGGCACCGCGATCAGCGTCGGGGGCCCGGGCCCCAATGCCATCGTCAACGGCCATGTCGGGCTTTCCCCGGGCGCGACTTCCAACATCACGGGGTTCCCCCCTGCAGTCGTTTCGGGCAACACGGCGGGCGGATCGCCCGCTTCAATCATTGCGACCGGCGGCCTCACCGGCCAGGCCCGGGCTGATCTCATCACGGCCAAGAATGCCCTCTATGCCATGCCGATCGTTCCGGCCAACATCCTGAGCAATCTGGACCTGGGCACGCTCGCCCCACTCGGCGCGGGTGTTTATACCTTCGGCGGTGCGGCCACCCAAACCGGAACGGTCGTCCTCGACGCCAATTTCCAAAACGGCGTGGCCTGGGTGTTCAACATTTCCACCAGCCTCACCACCTCGGTGAACTCGGCCGTCACCTTCATCAACCTCGGCACCAATGGCGGCAATGACCTCGGCCTCTTCTGGAACGCCGGCACCGCGATCGACATCGGCGACAACAATACCATCGTCGGCAATTACCTCGCCGGCACCAGCATTTCCTTCACAGGCAGCACCGCCACCTTGGGCGGCGGCGGCACCCGCGCCCTCGCGCTCGCCGGTGTCTCGTTCGCCGGGCCCGGTGCCATCAACCCGCTCGGCGGTCCAGCCGGTGGTGATTATGATGGCGGCTTGAAATATGATATCAACGGCAACTTGGTCCCCTCCGGCGGCAGCAGCGGCGGCAGCGGCCCGATTGTCATCCCCCCCGGCGTGGTGGACGGTGGCACCGGAGTCTTTAACGGTGATGTCAACAACAGCGGCACTCTCAGCCCCGGACTGGCCACTCCCGGTGCCCCCCCCGACGTCCTCGTTGCCTCTGGCAACTTCACCCAGGCCCCGACCGGCAACCTCGTCATCCAGCTGGCCTCACCCACGAGCTTCGACCGTCTCGTCGTCACCGGCACCGCCACCCTCGACGGCAACGTGCAACTCGACACCGTGAATGGCTACGATCCGCTCGGCCAGTCCTTCACCTTCCTCACCGCCACCGGTGGTGTGCTGGGAACCTTCGACACCGCCAGCGGTACCGCAGTCACCACCAACCGCGCAGCCATTGCAGCCATGCTGACCTACGCGCCCAACTCGGTCACCGTCGCCTTCACCCAGCTTCCCTTCACCGGCTTTGCCCAATCCTCCAACCAGAACGCCGTGGCCGAAGCCGCCCAGACCAGCTCTGACTTCACCCACGCACTCAACGCCATACCCCTCGCCGGACAGTTCCCGGGCTCGCTCAACGCGATCTCCCCGCAGGCCTATCAGGTGTGGTCCGACTATGCCTTTGCCCACGCGACCTCCCTCGCCGACCGCACCGCCCGCGCCGGACAGACCTTCGCCGCACGCGACGATCACACCTACGCGCAGGCGAACCCCGGCCAGACGTTCTCCAGCCGGAGTGACTACACCTTCGAGGGTGGACAGCGGCGTGGCCGCTCCCGCGCCGACATGGACGTCGGCTCGAGCCGATACACCAGTTCCTACGGTCAGGTTGGCGGCAATCGTTTCGTCAATCCCAACACCTCTGTCGGCGCCTTCCTCGCGCTCGGCAAGACGACCTCCGGCCTCGGTACGGTTGGCAGCCACACGGTCGTGAAGGATACGACCATCGGCCTGCGCGCCGGTTGGAATAACGGCCCGCTGTTCGCGGAGGCCCTCCTCGCCTACGGTTTCAACCGCTACGAGGCCACCCGCCCGATCGAGTTCCCGGGCACCTCGACCGTCGCGACCTCCTCCACCCGTGGTCGCCAGTTGACCACAGGCTTCATCGTCGGCAAGCAACTCAAGGCCGGCGCTCTCAGCGTCTCGCCCTTTGGGGGCCTGCTCCTGAGCCGCTGGTCGGCCAAGGAGTTCGACGAGGACGGCGCCGGGATCTTCGACGCCACGGTAGGCAAGCAGTCCGCCCGCTCGCTGCGCTCCCAGATCGGTGCCGAAGCCCGCATGCAGTTCGGCATGTTCCAGCCGCACGTCCGGGCCGCCTGGCTCCATGAGTTCTCCAACAACTCACGGGTGATCAACGCCACCTTCGGCAGCACCGCCTTTGCCGTGAACACCCGCAAGGCCAAACGCGACCACGCGCAGTACAGCGCTGGCGTGGACATCGTGCTCGGCCCCAACGCCCTCATCTACACGGACGTCTCCGCCGAGAGCGGCGGAGACACGAAGATGCTGAACGAGTGGCGCGCCGGTCTCTCCATCCGATTCTGATCAGGAATTTCCGGACTCTCCCCAACCCCTGCCCCCTCCCGGGCAGGGGTTTTTTGTTGTCCGCCTCCGAGCAGACAAGCTCCCACCTCCACATCATTCTCGTTCTCATAATCGTTCTCACCGGGCTCAGGTCTCCGTCCATCGTCCACCTAGTATTACTCCGTTAAGTATTTGATTGCCTTTTCGGCGGCCTTGCTCGATGCATCTGGCCATGGAATGGTCTGGACCGCTATTTGAGCGCAGTGCGAAACATCTGCTCGGATTCCTGGCACCTGCCCTGGCGGAACTG
>JBGTGS010000275.1:0-5650 GCA_041746615.1 Opitutaceae bacterium
GCGGAGCGGCCGCCCGCAGCCAGGCGGCGCAGGCGATGGTGAGGCCGAAGCAGACGAGGGCGAGGAGTCCTACCCGGGGATAACCGACCAGCTGGCCGGTGGCGTTGCGGGTGATGAGCAGACCTGCAACCAGATGCGCGGATCCGCCGGCGGCATGCTGGATGGCGGCGTTGACGCTCATGAAGCCGCCCCGGTAACGCGTTTCAACCGCGTTGGTCAGCATGGCCATCACCGGGGCGAACCGGCCGGACAAGCCGACGAAGAAAAGGCTGGTGACCACCAAGGTGGTCCACAGGGGATTGGGCCCGAGACGGGTGACCATGACCACCGTGATCATGGAGAGAAGGGATATGCCCGTGAGCACGTGGAGCTTGTCGTAGCGGTCGGAAAGGCGACCGATCCATGGCATTGTAAAGACGGTGCAGGCTCCGCCGAAGAAGTAGATCAGGGGGAGTTGCGCCTCGGTGAAACCGGCGTTGGCGACCATGGACGGGGCCATGAACGGGATCACGGAGGCGCCGGCGAACACGAGCATCGCGCTGAGCAGGAAGCCGCGTACATGCACCCGGTGCGTGAGGATTTCGCGCATCTGGCGCATCGGGTGGGTGGCCGAGCGGTGGCTGGGCACGTGGGGCAGCACCCGGATGGCAATCACCAGGATGATGGCGCTCAATCCGGCCAGCATAAAGAACGGCGCATGCCACTCGAACCAGCCGGCGAGCATCAATCCCAGGGGCACCCCGATGATGGAGGCGATTGGAAAGGCTGACATCACTGTACCCATGGCCCGGCCCCGTCGCGCGGCCGGGATGGCGTCGCCCACCATGGCGATGACGATGGCCCCGGCCACACCCCCGCAGGCTCCGGCGGCGATGCGGGCAACCAACAGCAGTTCATAAGTCGGGGCCAGGGCGCAGGCCAGGGTGGCGATACCGAACCCCGTGTAGAGCAGGAGCAGGACGGACTTTCGTTCAAAGCGATCCATGAAAAACCCGCCCACGAACCCGGTTGCGGCGGCCGACAATCCGTAGGCCGCCACCAGCCGGCTGAACTGGCCCGGATCAATGTCCATCACCCTCATGAGGGCCGCTCCCAGCGGCATGATGATGATGAAATCCAGGATGTGGGTGAATTGGATGGCCGCGAGGGTGAAGAGCAGGGCGCGCTCGTTGATCGGCTTCACGGGTACGGTCATTCTGGGTAGGGCCACATGATCAACCCAAGCGGTGCCCGGACAAAGGGCAATCGCTGTTCCGGCGTTCCGGCGTCCCCGACGGTTTCATGAGCCTGGAATTTCCAGATTATCGCTTGTTCGGGGGTGAGGCAGCACGGTCGGCCCTGAGCATGGCGAGAAACTGCTCGGCCCCGAGGCTTTGGTAGCGGTGGGTGTGCCGGATGACGGCAATCTCCCGGGTGGGGGCGCCTCCGCTCAAGGCACGATAAACGAGGGCCGGATGATCGTCCTGATAGCGCACGAGCTCCGGCAAAATGGAAATCCCTGCGCCTTGGGCCACGAGGGATTTGACCGTGGCAATCTGGGCGCAGCGATGGCTGATCTTGGGTTTGAAATCGTGGTCTCCGCAAAAACGCTGGATTTGCGTCGCCAACGAACTGGATTCACCGAGCAGCACGAAGGTTTGGTGGGCAAGGTCGGCGGCGGTCACCACTTTCTGTCCCGCCAGGGGATTGGACCGGTTGACCACCAGCAACAAGGGTTCCTTGAACAGGCTCTCCGAGGACAGATGATTGTCCTTTACGCTTCCGGAGATGAGGGCGAGGTCGAGTTCACCCGTGATCACGGCATTCACCAAATCGCTCTTAAAGGCCTCGCGCGTATGGACCACCAAGTGCGGGTACTGCGTCCTGCAACGAGCCAGCAATTGTGAGAGGAGATAAGGGGCGAGGGTCGGGATGGCTCCGACCACAATCTGACGGCCGAGGGCAGGGTCGTCACGCAACTCTTTAGCGGAATCATCAACCTCGGCGAGGATCCGCCTGGCCCTTTTAAGAAAGATCTCCCCGGCTTCTGTCAGGATCGCGCGCCGCCCCAGCCTATGGAAGAGCTTGTGCTTGAGTTCTTTTTCAAGCTTTATAACCTGCTGACTTAAAGATGGTTGAGATACAAAGCTACGCTCGGAGGCCCGGGTGAAGTTGCCGGTTTCAGCGACTGCAACCACGTAGCGGAGTTGGTGTAGTTCCATAGTTTAAAACAATGGAATGGATAGTAACTAAGTATTATAACTATTCCAGAATTAATGTAAGATAGTCTCATCCCGCTCACGCAGGTGGGCGCTAACACTAAGAAGAAAACAAACATGAAAACTGAAAATCTATCCTACATCCTCATAGCCACGGTGCTGCTTGCCGTTACATGGCTGGTGTCAGGCATTCGTATGAGCGTCGATCCCGGGTTGGTTCTCGGGATTGCCTCGGTCGTCACCATCCTTGGGATGGTGGTGATTGATTATGGCAATAGCCGCATCAAGTGGCTTGAGAACAAGTAAAGGGTGAAACCTCACCCCGCGAACGGCCCGGGCTTCCGGGCCGTTTTTTTTGTGCCTGTGGGTGGCCGGATAGGGCGCTCCTTCCGAATGCCGCGGCGCATTAAGAAACCATACGCCCTGCCAAACGGAGTTGGTTATAGTGATAGCGGGGTGCCCGGACTCATCGCTTCAAAGTGACCCAGGTGGCGCCCCACGAGCCCGACGTTTCGTCGCCACTGCGGGTAGAATGGACCAGTGGAGAACGGGCGAGCAGGGCGTGTACGGTGGTGCGGAGCGTGCCGGTGCCCTTGCCGTGGATGATGCGCACGGTGAACAGACCCTTGCGCCGACATTCCTCCAGATAGGATGGAATCAGCTCCCCGAGATCGCTCGGTCGGAACGTATGCAGATCAAGTTCTCCGGTGATCGGCAGGGGGACGGGATCGTCAGCGTCCGGCATGGTCTCAAAATCCTGACATCCCGGAATATCGGGCTTTATGACAGGGAATCTTTCGGGGCGTCCTTGATGGTCGCGGAATCCGCCGGGGTGCTCTTGATGGGTTCAGCCGGGGTGCTCTTCACGGGCTTGGCCGAGGTTCCTTGTACCGGCTCACCCGTGACATTCTTCACGGGTCCGGGCTTGGCCGGGGTGTTCTTGGACTTCATTGGCGGCAGGGAGGTGTTCTTTGGCCGCCAGTCGCGCCTGGGTTCCGGCGGGGCGGCTTCATCGATGGCTCGCTTGATCTGATTTTCGACCCCGGAAGCGGCGCGTTTGAAGTCGCGGATGGATTTGCCCAGACCCCGGGCCAGCTCGGGCATCTTTTTGCCCCCGAACAACAGGAGCACGAGAATGAACACGACAAACATCTCGGGTCCGCCGATGCCGTCAATGAAGGCGAGGGGAGGTGGCAAGTCAGGAAATATCATGGGCAGGATGGGCGAAAGGGTGATTCACCGGTGATAGCCACGATAGTGTGGCCGGATGCTCCGGCAAGCCATTGCGGGGGTTTTGATCCACCCGGCCCGTCCGGGGGCACGACTTGACAGGCGGGGAGGTCCGGGGAAGGTTTTGATCCACTTGGGCGGCGTCATGGGTTAGATGGGCCGCCCGCCTTTTTTCCGATTAAACGAAAGGGATCCCATGCATCGTCATCTGCTGGTTGCCGCATCAATTTTCCTGGTCGGTCTGATGTCAGTGGGTGCTTCCGCCGAGGCGGATGTGCTGGTGATACGCAATGTCAACGTGATCCCGATGGATGGGGAGCGGGTCCTGCCCGACCGTACCGTCATCATCCGTGGTGATCGCATCGCCGCAATTCAGGAGGGCGGCGCCGTGTTGCCGTCCGGGCCATCCCGGTTGATTGATGGACGGGGCAAGTACCTGATGCCGGGACTCGCCGAGATGCACGCCCATGTCCCTGGCAGCGGCCAGCCGGAGCAGTATCGTCACGACGTCCTTTTTCTCTACCTCGCCAATGGCATCACCCTCATCCGGGGGATGGCGGGCGATCCCGTTCACCTCGAGCTGCGCGAGCAGCTCAGGCGCGGGGAACTCATCGGGCCGCGTCTGATTGCCGCCGGGCCGGCCTTCAACCTGGGGACTGCCCGGACGCCGGCGATGGGAGCGGAGCTGGCGCGGCAGCAAAAAGCCGCCGGCTACGATTTCATCAAGGTGGCTTCTGGTTCGCGAGAAACCTACGACGCGATGGTGGCGTCGGCCCGGGAGGTTGGGATCAAGTTTGCCGGGCACGTGCCGGCCCAGGTCGGGGTGCTGAGGGCGTTGGAGGCGGGACATGCCACCATCGATCATCTGGATGGCTACATGGAGACCCTGGTTGATCCCGGCCGGCTGGCCGGAACCCAGCGTGGGTTCTTTGGCTACCTACTGGCTCCCTTCGTGGAGGAAAAGCGGATCATCGAGATGGCCAGGAAAACCCGCGACGCGGGGGTATGGAATGTACCGACGGAGACCCTGCTGCATGCCGTCCTGATCTGGGATCTCGAAACCATCCGCGAGGAGCGACCGGAATTCCGGTATCTGCCTCCTTCCATCGTGGACGGATGGATGAACACCGTGCGCTCCCGCCGGGCTGACCCCGGCTATGACCGGGCGGCGGCGGAGGCCTTCGTGCAAGTGCGCCTTGACCTGATCCTCGCACTGCACCGGGAAGGGGCGGGCCTGTTGCTTGGGTCGGATGCCCCTCAATTTTTCAACGTGCCCGGCTTCTCCATTCATCCCGAAATGGAGTTGATGGGCCGGGCGGGATTGACGCCTTATGAAGTGCTGGAAACCGGGACGGTGAAGCCGGCCATCTTTTTTGGGGAGGAGGCAAGCTCGGGAAAAGTCGCGGAAGGGATGCGGGCGGATCTGCTGCTCCTGGAGGCCAATCCGCTCGAGGATCTGGCGCATGTTCGGAAAGTTACCGGCGTCATCCACCAGGGGAAGTGGCTTCCCAAGGAGGAGATTGACCGGCGTCTGGAGGAAATCGCCCGCCGGCACGCCCGCCCCTGAGCACGGCGTTGAGGGATGGCCCGGCATCGCCTGACCCGACAGCCTGCCTGTTCCGTCCCTGTCGGGGACTTTGGGTCACGACGGCAAAGGGCCAGCGCGGCGGATCCGCAACCTCAAGTGCGCAGGCGGGACTCGCCGGCGAGGACATCCTCGCCGACAATGGGCAGCAGATGGCGGACGGTGGTCCAATCGCGGGAGTCCACGGCAGTCTCCAGCAGGCCGACCTGTTCCGCCGCCGTCTCTTCCCCGGCTATCAGCAGAAGGGAGCGCAAGGCGTGGGCATGGGTGGCGGTGCGCGGGTCCTGCAAACCGGCCATGGCCTCAACCTCGCGCCACTTGACCGCGATGTCCTCTGCGAGGCGCAGGGGCGAAGGGGCCAGATCGCCGAGCGAGGCGAGGGGGGAACCGAGGTTGGGGGAACGGTCGGTCTCAAGTGAACGCTTGGGTTGCTGGCCGGTGGAGAGGTTGCGGATGACGCGCTCGAGTTTCTCACGCGTGACCGGCTTGGTCACGAATCCCGTCATGCCGGCGGCACGGGCTTCGGCGAGTTTTTCCGCGGTGGCGTAGGCGGTGACGGCGACGACAGGTGGCCGGGGTTCCGGCATCAGGGTGAGCAGGCGGCGGCAAAGCTCGTCGCCCTCCATGTCGGGCAGGC
>JBGTGS010000276.1:0-13989 GCA_041746615.1 Opitutaceae bacterium
CGTTCGACCAGGCCGGGTTCCTGGCCGTTGCGGATCGCGGCGGCCGCGTCGAGGGCGTGCTCCTTGATGGCGGCGTGGGCGGTTTCGCGGCCGGCCCCGGCTTTCACGGCTTCCATGAGGATGGTGGTGGTGGCGAGGAAGGGGAGGTTGCGCGCGTTCTCGGCAGCGATGACGGCCGGAAACACGGTCAGTTGCCGCAGCACGGTGAGGAAAGTCTCCAGCAGACCGTCGATCGCGTAGAAGGCGTCGGGCAGGGCCACACGGCGGACGACGGAGCAGGACACGTCACCCTCGTTCCACTGGTGGCCGGCGAGCGCGGCGGTCATGGTGACATGGCCCGCGAGGATGGTGGAGAAGCCGCAGATGCGCTCGCAATTGCGGGCGTTGACCTTGTGAGGCATGGCGGAGGAGCCGACCTGACCCTTTTGGAAACCCTCGGTGAGCAGGCCCTGTCCGGCCATGAGGCGCAGGGTGGTGGCGAAGCTGGCGGCGGCGGCACCGATTTGGTGGAGGGCGCTGACGACCTCGAAGTCGAGGGAACGTGGATACACCTGACCGACGGCGAAGAGGGAGGCTTTGAACCCGAGGTGTTTGAGCACGCGGGCCTCGAGCCGGGCGACCTTGCGGGCGTCGCCGCCGAGGAGGGTGAGCTGGTCGAGCTGGGTGCCGACCGCGCCCTTGAGTCCACGGGCCGGGTAGCGGGCGGTGAGTTCGTCGAGGCGGGTGTGGGCGAGGAGCAGTTCCTGGCCGAACATGGCGAAGCGCTTGCCGAGGGTCGTCGGCTGAGCGGGCACGTTGTGGGTGCGGCCGGTGATGAGAAGCTTGCGGTGGGCCTTCGCCTGCTTGGCGAGGGCGAGCAGGGCGGCGGCGGACTTCATGCGCACGACGGCGAGCGAGCGGTGGATCTGGAGCTGCTCGACATTTTCGGTGAGGTCGCGGCTGGTGAGGCCGAGGTGGATGTTCTCACGGCCGGCGAGGTCGTTGAACTCCTCGATGCGCGCCTTCACGTCGTGGAGGGTGATGCGTTCGCGGGCGTCGATGGAGGCGAGGTTGATTTTGCCCTTCACCTTCTCGTAGTCGGCGATGGCGACGGCGGGGATGGCCACGCCGAGGTCGCGCTGGGCCTTCATGACGGCGATCCAGTAGTCGCGCTCGATGGCGATGCGGCCGGCGGGCGACCAGATATCCTTGATGAGGACCGAGGCGTAGCGCTCGGCGAGGACGTTGGGAATGGAGTTCACCATGGGAAACCCGGTTTATGGGCGACGGGGGCGGGGGAGGCGAATGCAAAGAGGGGCCTGCGGCCCCTAAATCCCAACCCGGCAAAGCCGGAGGAAATGGAAGTTGGCAGTTGGGATTTGGTGAAGAAAGTCCAACTTCGAACTACAAACTTCCAACTGCTCCCGCACTCCCCAATATTCGCCTCAAACCCTATCAAAGTTCGTGAGTGAGGGTCCAAACGGCCAAATCCCAAAAAGTGTGAGCAAGCCCTTTGACATTGGGAGGGGAGGGCCGAACCTCCGGAGGCCACCGCCTATTGCCGCTGATTGCACCAACATGGATTCCTCCTCCAAGAGCCCCGACTCCACCCGCAAGCTTCCGCCGCGTAACGAATTTGATGATGACGCCTACCTCCTGCTGCATCCCGACGTCTCGGAAGCGCTTCGCAAAGGCATCGTCGGGTCTGCCTGGCAGCATTTTGAACTGCATGGGCATGCTGAGGACCGGAAGTGGGTTCAGCGGGCGGATCGGTTGAAGGGCGTAAGCCGGGAGATCTCGGCTGGTGATGAGATGGATATCGGTGACGACACGCAGTATTTCGACGCGGGGGTATCGGCCATCCATTGCATCGAGGCCGCACTCTTCACCGCCCGCGTCCAGGAAGTTGCCATCAAGAGCATCCTCGATCTTCCCTGCGGGCATGGCCGGGTGACCCGCTTTCTGAAACGGGCCTTTCCCAAGGCGCGGTTGACGGCCTGCGATTTGAACCGGGAGGGCGTGGAGTATTGCGCGGCCGAGTTTGGGGCCGTCCCGGTGGTGTCCGACGTGGATCCTGCGAAAATTCCGCTCGAGGGTGGATATGATCTCATCTGGTGCGGCTCGCTGCTGACCCACCTGTCGCGGGAGGCGTGCGCGGCGTTTTTGCAGCGCTTTCAATCCCTGCTGGCACCGGACGGAATCCTGATCTTCACGATGCATGGCCGGCGGAGCGAATTCGAGTTCACCTCCGGCCGTAACCGGTTCGGCCTCGATGGCGGGCGTATTGCGAGGCTGCTGGACGAGTATCGGCGCACCGGATTCGGCTACGTTGATTATGAGTCCGAGCCAGGCTACGGCATCTCGCTGGCGCGCCCGGCGTATGTAGTGTCGGCGATGATCCAGAACCCCGGCTGGCAGCTCATCGGCTATCACGAAAGCGGCTGGGATCGCCGTCAGGATGTCATCGCCTTGCGGCGGGTTTACGCGCTGAGCGAAGGGTAGGGCGCTCTCTCCGAGAGCGTCGCGGCGCATTAGGGACAATGCGCCCTACCCCAATTATCAACGGACCCCTTTTGGGATTTGGACGTTTGGACCCGCCGGAGGCGGGCAAGCCTTTGGGATTTCGGCCGTCCGGCCGCGCTAGGCCGCCAGGCACTTGACGGCGAGTTCCCGCAGGACCTCTTCCTGTTCTCGTGGGCGCTGGATGATCTGTTCGAAGGCGGTGATGAATTCCTGCTGGTTGTCGATCAGGCGGCGGAGGGCGGGTAGGCGGGCGTTGCCGGCGAGTTTGCCGACATACCAGGCGTTTTGAGTGAAGAGGTTGAAGGAGCTCTTCTCGGGCGCGCCGGTGAAATGACGGCCGTAGGTCGCCTGGGCGCGGGGGAGTCCATCGAGCCCGCGCGGGCCGAGGCGGACCTCGCCGGCGTCGAGCAGCGCGCACACCTGCAGGAGGATGCGGTTGCGGTTTTGCAGGGCGCTGATGATGGGGCGGGCGTCGCCTCCGGAGAAGAAATGCCGGTGCAGGGCGGCGAGGGTCCACGGCAGGTCGCCGCTGAAAAAGGCCTCGGCGGCCTCGAAGAAATCGCCCTCGGCCACGTTGGGCGTGAGCTCGGCCACGAGTTGTTCCTCGATGCGAGCGCCTTCATCCGCGTAGGTGGCGAGCTTGTGGACCTCCTCGATAAGGAGGCGGGTGTTCGGGCCGATCTTGGCGAGAAGGAGTCCGAGGGCGTCGGCGGTGAGGCTGACTCCCAACGATTTGGCCTCGGCGAGCACGACTCCGGCCAAGGCGTCGGAGGCGCGGTCGGCATCGCCGCCGATCAGGGTGAAGTCGGCGTTTTTCTCACACCACTTGGGAAAGGCCCGGCGGCGGTCCACAGGGGAGGCGGTGACGAGCACGGCAACCTCGGCGGGGTTGAGCGAGGCGAGCAGCTCCTGTAATTCGCCGACCAAGGTGAGGGTTCCCTCGGCGCGGCCGGTGACGCTGTCGGCGAGGAAATTGACATCCTTCAGCCAGATCACGCGCCGACCGCCGAACATCGACATCGTTTGCACGCTTTCACGGAAGCGGTTGATGGCGCTGGCGACCTCGCCGACGTTGCCGGCGAAGCCACTGATGATTTCGCGGGAAAACTCGTCGGCCACCTCCGCTGCGAGCGCGGCGAACCGCTCCTTGCCCAGCCGGGCCACGAGAAAGTCGTCGGCTCCGCAGATGAAGATGAAAGGCTTGGCATCGGGCATGACGGAGGAAGGGTGAGCGCAGCCGGTGCGGGCTTGCACGAAAAAAGACGGGCTGGCTTGCCAGAAAGAGCCTGTGGGCGGAACATTTCCCCCGCAACAGGTTCAGTGAGATGAACCGTTTTCCCATGTACCCCTTTCCCCTCACACCGGGTTGTGCGCGAAGGCACGATTGCCGGCAGGTGATCCTGCTGTTGGCCCTGCTCGTGCCCGCAATCCTAGGCGCGCAGACACCCCATTCGGCCTCAGCGTTTGATACGGCCCTGCGGATCCAGGGGGTATTTGACAGCAACCTGCCCGATACGGAGCCCGCGCATGCGCTGCGGCTAACGTTAAGGCCGCATTTCGGCGATCTGCATCGGCGGGATTCGATCCGCGTGCCCTTGGGGCTGCGTTATGGCATCAGCGAACGGTGGGAGGTTGCGGCCGAGGCGGAATCCTATTTTGCCCATGGCATCAAGGGTTTGGGCTTCTTTGAAGAAGTCGGCATGTCCGCGCTGCGTTTTGAAACCAAGTACCAATGGCGCAACCTCCCGCGGACGGGATGGGATGCGGCGATCGGCTTTGAGTATATACGCCCCGTCGGCGACCCGCCGATTGAGCTCACCGATGGTCTGGAGCACTTCATGCCTTTCGTGATTTTTGCCCACCGGCTGGAATCCCATCCCCACATCCGGGTGTTCTGGGGTGTTGGGGGGGATTTTGTTAACAAGACCTCGATCGAGGTTCCCCGGCGGTTGAACGCATTGGGGGCGGATTCGCACCGGATCAACGGCGGCATCATCTGGCGTGCACGGGTGCTCACCTACACCTTTGAGGCGTCGGCGGCGACGACCCGCCTGGGCAACGGACCGGAGCGCGACCTCTATATCATCCGTCCGGGGGTGGTCTGGCAGGTGCCATCGAAGAGCGCCTTTAACCGGCTCGGTTACTGGCAGGTTGGGGTGGGTTTGCGTTACGTCATCGGGCCCGACAGCACCCGGTTCGGCGCATCGGTAAAAGTGCGGGTGGATTACGATTTCAAGCAGTGGATCCGGAGTTTCGGCAAAAGGGAATGAGTGTAAGCAGTCCGGTCCGGCTACTTTCCTTGGAAGGAGCCAATTTTCTTCTCATTGTTCAGGCAATGGGTTTGCCTCGTGGACAAGCATGATTTCCCACGCCGTCATCCCGATCGCCGCACGCACTCCCGCGCCAAGACCCCGTCGATCCGGTGAAGCCAACCGGCTAACGGCTGAAGACCGGCCGGTGCATGAGTGGTACCGATTCGTGCTCTCATATCCTCCTCACTTGGTGCGTGAGTATCTGACCAAATTTGGCATTGAACCTGGTGCGCGCGTTTTGGACCCCTTTTGTGGCACCGGCACCACGGTGGTGGAATGCAAGAAGATGGGGATATCCAGTGAAGGGTTGGAGGCCCATCCCTTGGCGCATTTTGCAGGAAGCACCAAAGTGGATTGGACGGTATCATCGGATGAATTGGAAGATGCGGGCCTGCTGATTGCCGGTGAAGCGCAGCGGCGCTTGGAGGCGGACGGGATTTTCGATGAAGCTCAATCGGAGCTGGTTTTTGATCCACCGCCGCTGCGGACGTTACCTGATGAGCTTGCGAAACTTTTGCTGGCCAATTCGATCAGCCCCCTGCCACTGCACAAGGCATTGGTCCTGCTTGAATGCATAGATCGAAGGGCGTCGAGTCCCGTGTGGCCGCATTTGCGACTCGCCTATGCCCGGGCTGTGGTGAACGACATCAGCAACCTTCATTTCGGACCGGAAGTGGGTGTTGGGCCTGCCAAGGTTGATGCCCCGGTCGTCTCGCCATGGTTGAAGGCAGTTCGTGGCATGGCGTCCGATTTGCGGATGGTGGTGGCGCAGGCCGGGGTTGATGCGAAGGTTCATCATGCCGATGCCCGGGAGGCCGGGCGCATTTTGCGTCCTGCTTCCATTGATGCGGTCATCACCTCGCCGCCGTACCCCAATGAGAAGGATTATACCCGAACCACCAGGCTTGAATCGGTCCTTTTGGGGCTGGTGACATCTAAGGCGCAATTGCAGGCATTGAAGCGCACCATGGTGCGTTCGAATACCCGTGGCGTGTACAAAACCGATGAGGACGACCATTGGGTGAAAGGGCATCCTGAAATCCAGCGCATAGCCGCAGCCATTGAAGCCCGCCGCATAGAGATGGGGAAAACCAGTGGCTTCGAGCGGCTGTATGCCCGGGTTACCAAATTGTATTTCGGGGGCATGACAAGGCATCTGTCCGATCTGCGTACAGTGCTTCGCCCAGGCGCCCGACTGGCGTACGTGGTTGGAGACCAGGCGTCCTATCTGCGGGTGATGATCCGTACCGGGCAGTTGCTGGCTTCATTGGCGGAGCCGCTCGGTTACGAAGTGGAATCAATCGATCTTTTCCGTACCCGGCTGGCCACGGCGACAAGGGAGCAGTTGCGCGAGGAAGTCGTGGTGCTGCGATGGAAGGGCATGCGCTGACCCCGAAATATGAACCGTTATACGCAGATTCTGGAACGGATTTTCTTTGGGCATTATCGCAGGGGCCTGAAGGGGTTTGAGTTTGCGCGTGAGGAGATCGAAACTCAAGCGGCCGATCTCAAGATCAAGCTTCCCAAGAATCTTGGTGATCTGATTTACAGTTTCCGCTACCGCACGGATTTGCCCGATGGAATCAGGGCTTTGGCTCCGGCCAAAATGGAATGGATCATCCGCCCAGCCGGGAAAGGCCGGTATCGATTTGTCCTGACACGTAAAGTCGATTTGGCACCCAACCCGAATCTGGCCCGCACGAAGGTGCCTGACGCCACTCCAGGGATCATCAGCAAATACGCGCTGAGCGACGAGCAGGCTCTGCTCGCCAAGCTGCGTTACAACCGTTTGATCGATATATTCACCGGGATTTCCGTGAATTCGCTCCAAAATCATCTCCGCACCAGTGTAGTCGGGATGGGTCAGGTCGAAACGGACGAGCTCTATGTGGGCCTTGACCGGCAGGGGGCGCATTACGTTGTTCCCGTTCAAGCCAAGGGAGGGCGGGACAGAATGAGCGCGGTGCAGATCGAGCAAGACATCGCATTATGCGCCGAGAAATTCCCCGGCTTGATTTGCCGTGCAATCGGGGCGCAGTTCACGGAGGACAACGTGATTGCCCTTTTCGAATTCGAGGCGGCGGCGGATGGAATTCGTATTCGCCAGGAGAGGCACTACCAACTGGTGCCACCTGATGCGATTACGCCCGAAGATCTTGCGCGTTACCGGCAGATGGCAGGGCAGGAGTGATAACCAGAATAATCCGGGCGATTTTTCGAGCGCAGGCTTGCTCGCGGGGCTGACGGCTGAACGATCAAGGGCGCATCCGCACCCCAGCACATGATCTTGTCCGCCACCGCTGTGAGCCACTCCCATTGCCTGCTTTCGCATGATTGATGCGACCGAGTTCAAGCGCGACCGCGGGGTCCTGCCCGTGGCGGTTTTCCTGATCGCGGCGACTTTTGGCTACCATCTGGTCTTTGCGGAGACAGCTTTCATGGGGCTGGCTGCGTCCAAGCTGGAGGGTACCCGGCAATTGAGTTTCCTCCGTTCGGTGCTGGGCATTTGCGGACTCGTTGGCGGTCTCCTGGCCGGCTGGCGGTTTCGTCTGGAGCGTTATCCGCGGGCTTTGTCCAACGCGTTGCGCGCCTGCGCGGTGGTGGCCGTGGTGGCGTTGGTTGCACAAACCTGGGAATTCCTGGTTTTCACGGCCGCCCTGGCCGGACTGGCGCTGGGGTGGTTGATGGTGACGTTGGTGGCCGGGTTGCGCGCGTGCGTGGGCACGCCGAAGCTCGGGCTCTGCATCGGTGCCGGCATCGGCCTGGCCCACGCATTAAGTATGCTCCCCTGGGTCACCGCAGCGGAACCCACCATCCAAGTGGTCATTGCCACCGTGGTCATCGGCGTTGCGGCGGTGGTGACGCCCTGGATGTTGCCGCAGGAGCCGTCGACGGCCCGCCTGCCCGACTACCAGCCGGGGGCGGTCGCGGCGTGGATTGCGGTGTTCCTGGCCTTGGTGTGGATCGAGTCGGCAGCCTTCGCCATGCTTCCTCGGCCGGTGGGAGCGGACGCTTTCCTCAATGTGGGACCGGCTCTGGTGGCTGCGTTGTTGGCGGGAGTCGCGATCGACCGCGGGTGGTTTGGACGGGTCGCGTTGATTGCATTCGGCCTGCTGGGCGCGGCCTGCCTGCTTTTACCCGAGACCAGTCCTTATCCCGGCGGAGCGGGTCTGCTCCATGCGGCGGGTGCGGGGTTTTCCATGACGGCACTCGTCCATTTTCTGGCCCGGGGAGGTCGGGCCTGGCTGGCTGCGCTGGTGTTCGGGATCTCGTTGTGGTTGGGGTCCACCATGGGTGTCGGCATGGCGGAGGAACTCAATCGGGTGCCCTGGACCTTTGTGCTCGGGGCCGGGATCGTGGTCTGCGTCGGACTCGGCTGGCGACAGCAGCAGCGTTCCGTGTTGCCCCGAGCGTGAGCTCGGGGAGTGGCCAGTGCGAGTGGCGAGGGGCGAATGCGAGTCGCGAGTGTCGCGCTGGTTGGACTACAACAATGGGAGTTGGTCGTCGTTGGCGGGTTCGTCTCCGGCAGGTTCGAGGCAGGCGTCGTCGTCATTGCGCACGTTGTTCACCCGGCTGGAAACGGCCATGGCTTGCATCAGGTCGGCGGGCCAGGGTTGCAGCAGAGGCACGATTTGGGTGGGCTCGGTGAGGGACGGGTCGAGCCAGGCTTCCCAGTGGTTTTCCGCCAGCACCACCGGCATGCGAGGGTGGATGGGTGCCATCAGTGCATTGGCTGCGGTGGTGATGAACGCGGTGGATTCCAGCACCGCACCCTCGGGTGTGCTCCAACGATCCCAGATCCCGGCGAAGCAAAAGGGAGACTCGTCGGACCGGCGAAAGAGCCAGGGTTGGCGTGACCGACCGATTGCTTTCCACTCATAAAAACCGCTGGCGAGTATGAGGCAGCGGCGTTTCGCGAAGGCATCGCGGAAGGTGGGCTTGTCAGCGACGGTTTCGGCGCGGGCGTTCACGAGCGGCTTGCCGCGCTCGCGCGCCCACGCTGGTACCAGGCCCCAATGCAGGGTCGCGTATTCACGAGCCGCCGGTGACGAAGGGGCATGACGGACCGCCGGGATCACGGAGGTCGGCGGGATGTTGTAACGCGTCGCCGGCCGGGTGCCGGGTGCGGGCACTCCAAGGCGTTTGAGGGTGTTGCGCAGGTGCTCCTGCACGAGGAAAAAGCGGGTGCACATGGGTTCAGAGAAGATTCATCTGCACGCCGCCGGGGCGGCGGAAGTGGGTGGTGGAAAGCTGGCTGCGCTCCTGCTTGAGGCCGGCACGGCGGGCAGTGACTTTGAAGAGCTCCCGAATCTGGTCCGCAAAGATCCCTTCGCCGCGCATGCGCGCGCCCCAGTCGCTGACGTTCAGTTTGCCTCCACGCAGGTCGCGCACACGGGAGAGCACCCGGTCCTTCTTTCCGGGGACGTGGGTTTCCAGCCATTGGGAGAAAATGTCCTTCACCGCATGCGGGAGGCGCAGGACCACGTAGCCGGCGCGGCGCGCGCCGGCGGACGCTGCGGCATCGAGAATGGCAGGGATCTCATGATCGGTGAGACCGGGGATGATCGGTGCCACCATCACCCCGACCGGCACGCCGGCATCCGCCAGCATCCGCACGGCGCGCAGTCGGTGTTCGGGCCGGGCCGCCTGCGGCTCCAGGCGTCCGGACAGCTCTGCGTCGAGCGTGGTGATGGTCAGAGACACCGCGATGCCGTTCCAGCGGGCGAACTCCGCGAACAGGTCGCGGTCCCGGGTGACAAGGAAGTTCTTGGTGACGATTCCCACCGGGTTGCGGAACTCGGCGAAAACCTCCAGGCAGGCGCGGGTGAGCCGGAAGTGGCGCTCCGCGGGCTGGTAGCAGTCGGTCACGCCGCTCATGGTCACCGTCTGCGGGATCCACTTGGGTGATTCCAGGGTCCGGCGCAGCAGTTCGGGGGCGCGGCGCTTGACGAGGATTTTAGTCTCGAAGTCGAGCCCGCTGCTCCATCCCAAGTATTCGTGGAAGGGCCGTGCGTAGCAATAGGCGCATCCGTGCTCGCAACCGCGATAGACGTTCAGCCCCGCGCTAAAAGGGATGTCGGGGCTGTCGTTCCATGAGATGATCGATTCGCTGGCGTCATCGTAAAACTCTGTCCGCGGATGGGGCCGCTCCGTGAACTCCGACCCGGCATCGGCGTCCGGATCCGTCTCCAGATGGAGACGTTCGAACCGGTTGGGTGGATTGATGGCCGTCCCGCGACCTTTGATTCTGTCAACCATGGGTTGACCGGCTGCCGGTGGGTTGCGGGGCGGGGGTATCGGCATCGTGATTCAACGTGTGGGTCGGGGCAGGGGGAGCAATCCTGTCGGTGAATCTTCCGCCTCATGCCGATCAGAGGCAATCAGGTGGCTGCTGGAGGTCCCTCTGCACCCGGCGCATCACGTTGGTCAGGCAAGCTTGCTGACCAGACCGCGCCCCCTGCCGGCCTTGTCTCCACCGGGTGAGTGACTATCGTCCGGGTTCAGCGGCAGGCTTGCCTTGGCACATTTGGGGGCTTGGCCTGTCGCAACGGTCTTCATGAAATTTTTTCCGCTCATTATCCTCCTAGCCGGTCTTTGCCTCGCCCTGCCGGGTGTGCAAGGGCAGGAGCCCAAGGCCCTCAGCGACCTCAAGGCTTTGGTAGAACGTCAGCGCATCCTTTTGCTGCGGGCGGAGCGGGCGGACCACCCGTCCGCGATCGAGGATTTGCGCGAGCCGTTGCAGCGGCTGGTCTTCGACTATGAGCGTTACCTGCGGGAGAATCCGGAGGAAGTTGCGGGGTATGTGAGCTATGCGATGTTGCTAGGCAATTCCTTGCTCGAGGAACGCGGTCGGGCCGTGGCCCTGCTGATGAAGGCCAACCAGCTCGATGCCCATCTGCCGCTCGTGAAGAACCAGCTCGGAAACTTTGTGGCCGAGGAGGGGCAACCGTTGATGGCGCTCAATTACTTCCTCTCCGCGGTGGAGCTGGAGCCAACGGAGCCGCTATACCATTATCAGGTGGGCACGCTGCTCACGGCGGCCCGTGAAGACTTCCTTAAAAGCGGGGAGTGGACTCGTGAAGCTATTGACCGGTCCATGCACCAGGCCTTTGAACAGGCCATGACGCTGGCACCAGACAACCTGGCCTACGCCTACCGCTATTGGGAGTCCTTTTACGACCTCCAGCAGCCCGACTGGAACAAAGCCCTGGCCGGCTGGCGGGCGTTGGAAGAGCGGATGGAATCGCCGGTTGAGCGGCAGACGATCCGCCTGCATCAGGCCAACGTGTTGATCAAGCAAGGCTGCACCGACGAAGCCCGCGACCTGCTCGCCACCGTCACGGAATCGGTACTGACTGGGCAGAAGCAAAAGCTGGTTGCGCAACTCGCGGAGCCCGCCGAAGAGTAGTCCCCATGGATTTCCTTGGAATCGGTCCGGCTGAGCTCCGCAACGGGCTCATCCTGTACATTGTGCTCGTCGCCTGTCTCAGCGTCCACGAGTGGGCGCACGCCTATTCGGCGGACCGCCTTGGGGACGACACGCCGCGTTCGCAGGGCCGTGTGACTTTCAACCCTCTGGTCCACATGGATATGGTGGGCACTGTCATCTTCCCCCTTGTTTGCATTTTCATGCTGAAGGGCGGCTTTTTCTTTGGCTGGGGCAAGCCCGTCATGGTGGACCTCAGAAACTTCAGGAACCAGAAGCGTGACCACATCATCGTCACCCTGGCCGGCCCCGGTTCCAACATCGTGCTGGCGTTTCTGGCCGCGATCATCGGGGGTCTGGTTTATCGGATGGATCCCAATACGGCGCAGCTCTTCGGGCTGGTGATCTACCTGAACGTGATACTGGCGGTCTTCAACATGATCCCGATACCGCCCCTGGATGGCGGCCAGATCATGCGGCATGTCGTGGGTATGACTGAGGAGACTTTCTACAATCTTTCGCGCTGGGGCTTCCTGATTCTGATTCTGGCGATCAATTTCACCCCGTTGCGCGCCGTGCTGGGCATTGCGGTCAATTTCGTGCAAACGCCGTTCCTGCTTATCTACAGCCTGCTCATCCAATGAAGTCCCTTCGCGCCCGGAGGCCCGCGCTGGCGGCCCTCCCGGCCACTTCCCAACTGGCCACCCTGCGCGCATGGGTGGCATTCGCGGAACAGGTTTATGCTAAGGCCGGGCTCGTGCTCGGTCAGGTGGCGACCGACGCGCACGACGAGGCCCTTTATTTGTTCCTGCGCACCCTGGAGTGGCCGCTCGACAGCGATCCCGCAGTGCTGGACCAGCCGTTGACCCCCGCGCAGCGGGTTGCCCTGCGCACCGTGTTGCAGCGGCGCGCGGTCGATCGCGTCCCGGCCGGCTACCTCACGCGCGAGGCACTGCTCGGCGATCATAAGTTTTATGTGGATGAGCGCGTGATCATCCCACGCAGCTATTTTCTGGAAGTCATTCCAACCCTGACCGCCCACCTGCCGGCCGGGGTTGCGGTTAAGCGCGCGGTGGACGTCTGCACAGGCTCAGGTTGCCTGGCTATTCTGCTGGCCCACGAGTTTCCGAACGCAAAAGTCGATGCCATCGACCTCTCTCCCGACGCCCTCGCGGTGGCGGCGATCAATATCCGCGAGCACCGGGTTGGCCGGCGCGTGAAGCTGCATCGCAGCGACGTGTTCGCATCCGTGCCGGCGGCGCGTTACGACCTCATTGTGAGCAACCCGCCCTACGAGCCCAGTGCGGTGTGTGACAATCTGCCGGCGGAGTTTGGGCGCGAGCCGCGGCTGGCCCTCGATGGTGGCGCGGACGGCCTTGATATCATCCGCCGCCTGCTGCGCGAAGCACGCACACGGCTGACCCCGCACGGCATTGTGGTGATCGAGGTCGGCGGGCTTCAGCGGGCGATGAATCGCGAGTTCAAGGCCCTGAAGCTGCAATGGCTGCCGACCGCCGACGGCAGCGACTGCATCTGCCTCATCCGGGCGGATCGTCTGCAGACTTGGGCGGGTTAGGATTTCCCGTCCTTTCGCGGGCAGGTGTTCATGCCCACGAGGCTGTACAGCGGGCAGAAGCGAATGGAGGCGGTGAGGAGGGGCACGAGCCCGACCAACCCCCACCAGGTCTGATGGTAGTAGCCGAGGCCGAGGATGGTGACGCCGACGATAATGCGAAGCAGGCGGTCTATGGATCCGATGTTGATGGTCATGGTGGGTTGATTTTTGGATAGGTTGCTGACGGAAATGCCGGGCACTCGCTAAAAGGCACCGGCCCTAGGGTTGCCGGTTGGTCATATAATACAGCACGGGGACGGCCATGCGGCTGATGAGCAGTGAGGCGATTTCGCCGAACATAAGGCTGATCGCGAGGCCTTGGAAGATCGGATCCGGGAGGATCACGCTCGCACCGACCACCACGGCCAGTGCGGTGAGGAGCATGGGACGAAAGCGGACGGCACCGGCCTCGACCACGGCGTCGCGTAGTGACAGGCCGTGCGCGCGGCGCAGCTCGATGAAATCCACCAGGATGATGGAGTTGCGCACCACGATGCCGGCGCCGGCCATGAAGCCGATCATGGAGGTGGCGGTGAAGAACGCGCCCAGGCCCCAGTGCGCGGGCAGAATGCCGATGAGGGAAAAGGGGATGGCCGCCATCACCACAAAGGGCGTCGTGTAATTTTTGAACCACCCGACCATGAGCATGTAGATCAGCACGAGCACGGCGGCGAAGGCCAGGCCGAGGTCGCGGAACACCTCCAGCGTGATGTGCCACTCACCGTCCCATTTGAGGGCGGGCGCGAGGTCATCGGTCGGCATTCCGAGATGAAAGATCGGCAGGCGCGCGGCGGCGCCGCCGAACTCACGGGCGTCGATTGCGGCGAGTTCGCGGTTGAGGGCGATGAGTGCGTAGGCCGGGCTCTCCACTTCGCCGGCGACGTCAGCCGTCACGTAGGTCACCGGTTGGAGATTCTTGCGGTAGCGAAAGGGCGGGGCGGTGTCGCGCTCAAGACTCATGAGCTCGCGCAGCGGAACGCTGTCACCGCTCGCGCCGGTGACGTGCAGATCGAGCAGGGCTTCCGGTTGGTCGCGGGCGTCCGCAGGGAGTTCGAGCCGAAGGGGCACGTCCTCGCGCTCGGCCGGTGCGCGCAGGCGGTCGATGGTGAGGCCTTGCGCAGCGAGTTGGAGAA
>JBGTGS010000277.1:0-5889 GCA_041746615.1 Opitutaceae bacterium
CGGCTGGGGCGCCTGGCACCACCGTCGCGACCTGACGGCACTCGGCGCCTGCGCCCTGTTCGCGGGATATACTTTCGTGAAGTGGAAACATGGATACGTACGGGCCGACGGCCATATCTTCATCTTCCTCCAATACGCCCCGGTGGCCGCCAGCCTGGTGTACCTGCAGTCCTTTGTGGTCAACCCGGACCCCACCTCCCCCCGGGTCCGGCGCCTCGGCTGGGGGCTGATCGTCGCCGTGCTCCTGGTCACCCAGTTTCTCCAGCCTTCCCAGGGCCTGACCCGCATGGGCTGGCTGGTTGACTATGCCTCACACCAGACCGGTCACCGCCTCAGGCAGGTGATGCAACCCATGGCCGTCAAGGAACGCCTCGACCGGGAGCTGGAGGGTCAGATCGACATTCATGATCTCGCCCTGACCCGGCGCGAGGTGCAGGACAGGACGATCGACTTCTTCGGCGTCGAGCACGGAGTGATCCCGCTGAACCGGCTCACCTATCACCCGCGGCCCATGAGCGGCGGCTCCTTCAACGCCTACAATCCCTATCTTCAGGAACGCAACCGCGCCTTCCTCGCCGACCCCGCACGCCGGCCCGACTACTTTCTCGTGAAACTGGCCACCGTCGATTACCGCCTGATGACCCAGGATGACGGACAGGCCCTGCTGGAATTGCTGCATGGCTACCGTCCCATCCTGGCCGAGCAGGGTTATTTCCTGTTCCAGGCCACGCCCAACCCGTCCCGGCCCGAAGCCCGGTTCATCGAGCGCCGCGAAGTCGCCTTCGGCGAGACGGTCGAGGTCCCCACGGTCGGACCGGACGAGATGCTCCTGGCCCGCTTCGAATTTCCCGCCACCTTCCTCGGACGCCTCCGCGCCCTGCTCTACAAGGCTCCTTTGATCTTCATGGACCTCCAGGGAGAGGGCATTGACGAACCCGCCGGCCGCCGGATCGTTCCGAGCATGACCTCCGATCCCGTTTTGCTGGGTCCGGTCATCGAGGACAACGCAGACCTGGCCTACCTCTACACCGACACCCCGGGCAAGCGGCTCGACCGCTTCACCCTCTCGACCTCCCAACCCGGTGCGTATGCCCGCAACCTCGCCGTCGAGTTTTTCAGCATGCCCCGCCCGTCCCAAATCGAGAACCTCGACGTGGCCGAGCTGGCCGCGTTTGCCACGTTCCGGGTGGCCAACGTGCTGCCGGAAAGCATCTCCCCGCCCGAGGCGCGCCGGATCAGCATCGACGGATTGGAGGTGCAGAGCCTGCATGCCCCCGGCGAGGTGGTCTGGCAACTCCAGGGCGACGAACGGGAGTTCGTCTTCACCTATGGTTTCGAACCCCGGGGCTACGAAGAGGGCGATGGCAATGGGGTCGTCTTCATCGTGGAGCTTCGCAACGAGGGCCAGCCACCCGTCCGGCTCTTCAGCCGGTTGCTCGACCCGGTGCGTCACGCGGATCATCGCGGCAACCAGACCTCGCGGGTGTTGCTGCCCCCGGTCCGGGCCGGTGCCCGCCTCGCCTTGATCACCGATCCCGGCGAGTATGGCGACACCGCTTGGGACTGGTCCTACGTCACCAAAATGCTGCTCAAACGCGGGCCCTTCTCGCTGCGGCAGTTTCCCACCTTCAACCGTGTGCCCGTGGCCGTGGACGGCGAGGTCGCCTCGGTGCTCGACACCGGCTCCGAGCAGCTTTTCATGTTGCATCCCCCCGGCAGCCTGTCCTTCAGGCTCAACGGAACCGAGAGTTCGCTCACCTTCGAATTCGGCATCATGGAAGGCGCCTACACCAACAACGGCCAGACGGATGGGGTGGACTACATCGTGGAACTGGTGCGTACGGGTCAGCCCGCCGTGGAGATCGTCCGCCGGGCCCTCCGCCCCCTCGGCGTTGCCGCCGATCGCGGCCGGCAACAGGTCACCATCGCCCTGCCCACCCATGCGCCCGGAGACCACCTGGTGATCCGCACCGACCCCGGCCCCCAGGGCAACACCAGCTGGGACTGGGCCTATCTGATCAATCTCAACCTGCAATGACGTCAGCCAAGGAAGGCCCCCGCATCCAGGCCCGGCCGGCCGGGCCGGCCCGCATCCCGCTGGCCTTGGCCTGGCTGGCCCTGACCGCCTACTTTTTTCAGCCCGCCAATGAGGTCCTGGATACGACGCTCGATCCGTCGATCTTCAGCTCCTACGCCTACCTCACCGCCCACGGATTCCAGTACGGCAAGGACATCGTGCCGATGGCCGGACCCTACGGGTTCGTCATGTATGGCCAAGTCTATGGCGGCGACCTCTTCTGGATACGCACGCTGTGCGCGTTGCTGCTCACCGGTCTCTTCGCCGGACTCGTCCTCTGGTTTTACCGGCTCAACCGGCAGTCCGGTGCCCGTTTCCTCTGGCTCTGCGGCCACCTGCTGTTCACGGCCTTCTCCGCCGACCTGATCGTCGCCTGGACGCTGTTGCTCGTCGGCTGGTTTTTGCTTCATGACGATTCCCGGAGCCGGCCGCCCGCCTGGACCCTGGCCGCGGCCGCTGTGCTCGCTTGGCTGGCCATGTTCAAGGGCACCCACCTGGTCCTGTCCCTCGCCATCGTCACGGTCGTGACCGTCGCCACCGTCCTGATGGGCGACCGGCGCCGCGCCGCCGTCATCGCCGCCGCCTATGCCGGGGCCTTCGTCTGCCTCTGGCTCGCCGCCGGACAAAATCCGTTGAACATTCCGGGCCACCTCGCCGGCATTTTCCACCTCACCCGGGGCTACAACGATGCCATGGCCATCGACGAAGCCGGCCACATCTTCGCCCGAGGCGCGGGGGTCGCGCTCGTCTTCACCGCCGCCACCGTCTGGGCCGTCTGGCGGCACCGGCGCGATGTCGCCACCGTCGCGGGCTTCGCCCTCCTCGCCGGCTGCAGCTTTGTCATGTGGAAGCACGGCTTCGTCCGGGCCGACGGGCACATGTATATTTTCTTCGGATACATGATCGCCGCGTCGGCCGCCTGGTATCTCCATGGCTTGGTCCCGACCGGCGAACCCGGCGGCCCCCGGACGCGTCCGGTTGCGCCAGTCGTGCTTGCCCTGCTGGTCTTCGGCAGCTTTTACGGGCGCAACGAGCCCAACCGGCCCAATCTGCCCTACCTCGCCGGTCTGGCTGCGGATGCCGCGTGGCGCCGGCCGGTCCACCTGCTCACCCTGCCCTCCGCCAAGGCGGATCTGGATGCGCGCCTGCAAGCGGAGCGACGCCGGCACGACCTCGCGTTGACCCGGGACGAAATCGGGGCTGCCTCGATCGACTTCTTCGGTCATCAACAGGGCATCCTGCCCCTCAACCGCCTGAACTACACCCCGCGACCGATGGGTGGTGGTGCCTTTAATGTCTATAACCGCCGTCTGATGGAATTGAACCGGGACTTCGTGCGCGATCCGGACCGAAGACCCCGGTTCTATCTGGTCGGTCTTCAAACCATCGACGACCGGTTCACCGCCCAGGACGACGGTCTCACGCTGAGGGAATTGCTGACCCATTACTCGCCCGTGTTGGTCGATCATGCCTACGTCTTGATGGAAGCCCGTCCCGACGGGACCACCTCACCCGACCCACGCCCACTCGAAACCGTGTCGTTCAGCTTTGGCGAGCGGATCGACGTGCCGGCAGTGGCACCAGATGAAATGGTCCTGGCGCGCTTTCGCATCTCCCCAAATCTGCGCGGACGGTTGCGCAACCTCCTCTACAAGTCGCCGGTCATCCAAGGGCATTTTCATGATGACAGTGGCGACGAGGGAGTCACGCGGCGGATCGTTCCGTCCATGGCCGCCGTGCCTTTCATCCTGTCACCCCGGCTCGAAACCAACATCGACCTGCTCGGGCTTTACACCGGCCAGACCGGTGCCACCGTCTCCACCCTGGAATTGACGACCGAAGGGCCCGGCTATTTTGCGCGCGAGCTCACCGTGGAATTTTTCGCCGCCCCCCGACCGCCGCCACCGGAGTTGGCCGATGCCAAGTCGCTCATCACCTTCGCCCGGACGCCGATGGAAGTCCTGCACCTTTCCAAACCGGGAGAGGACGGCGGCGACGAATTCCGCCTCGTACAAACCTTTCACGCACCCGGAAGCATGTACTGGCGGCTCAACGGCAACGAACGCGCCTTACGATTCAGCTACGGGCTGATGCCCAAGGCCTACGAGGACGGGGGCCGGACCGACGGCGTGGATTTCATCGTCGAGGCCGAGACTTCTCCGGGCGTGGTGGTGGAGGTTTTCCGGCGTGCGCTGGATCCGGTAAACCGCCCGGCCGACCGCGGGCTGCAAACCGACACCGTCCAACTCCCGCCCGTGAGCGCCGGTGCCCGCCTGCACCTCCGCACCGATCCGGGGATTCGCGGTGACACCGGCTGGGACTGGTCCTATGTGGCGGACATGCGTCTCATTCGCGGCCCGTACCGGCTGGAACAATTCCCCGGTTTCAATCATCCACCCGTGGCCGTGGAAGCCGGACAGGCCGCCCCGCTGACCCTCGGCACGGATCGAATCTTCATGCTCAACGCCCCGGGGGCCTTGGTTTTTGACGCACCTGCCGAAGCCCGCCGGCTGGAGCTGGCCTTCGGTTTCCTGCCCGGGGCACATCAGGATGGCGGCGAAACCGACGGGGCGGATTTCGTGGTTGAGCATCGACGCGCCGATGGCTCGCACGTGGAACTCTTCCGCCGCGAACTCCGGCCACAAACTCGCGAGGCCGACCAAGGCAGGCAGGAGGGCGTGGTCGCCCTCCCCGCACGCGCCGCCGGAGACCACATCGTGGTCCGCACCGATCCCGGCCCCTCCGGCAATGCCAGCTGGGACTGGACCTATCTCGCCCGCTTGAATTTCCAATGAGCCCCGCAGACAACGCCGACGCCGGCCTGCGCCACTACTGGGCGCGCCTCGGACAATCCGCGGCCACGCGCAAACTAGCCTCCCGTGTCGCTATCGGCCTAAGCTGGGTTGTTCTGACCCTCTACTTTTTCCTGCCGGCGCACAGCGTGCTCGACGGCTGGCTCGATCCCTCCAACTACGCTTCCTACGCCTACTTCACCGCCCATGGTTTTCATTACGGTCCCGAGGTGGTGCCGATGGCAGGCCCCTTCGGCTTCGTGCTTTATGGCTTTGTCTACGGCGGCGAGTTGTTCGGCGCGCGGATCGTGGGGCAGCTGGTTTTCAACGGCGCCTTGGCCGCCTTGACCGTGTGGTTCTTCCTGCGACTGCGCGGTTCGGGTTGGCGCTGGGTCTGGCTCGTGATGCATCTCGCCTTCACGCCCTTCGTCGAGGATCTGCCGATGAACTGGGCGCTCCTGCTCGGCGGATTGCTGCTGCTGCAACCGGTCCCCGTGGTCACCGCTGCCGCTACCGCCGCCCTCTTCGGCTGGCTCAGCCTGTTCAAGGGCACCCACCTCGTGCTCGCCCCCATCACGCTGGCGGTTGTGCTCGCCAGTCATGCGCTGCGGCGCGATTGGCCCCGCGCTGGCGTCATCGCCGGAGCTTACGCGCTTTCACTGATACTCTGCTGGCTGGCGGCAGGCCAGCCCCTCGGCGGCCTCCCCGTGTTCATTGATGGCGTCCGGCAGCTGGCCTCGGGCTACACCGCCGCCATGTCCCTGCCCGCGCCCTGGGACATCCTTATTCGCGGCATCATCACCTTCGTACTGCTGGCCGCCGGCCTGGTCTGGGTCGCCTGGCATCATCGCCGCAACCCGGCCGCGCTGGCCGGGCTCGCCCTCTTTGCCGGCTTCCTGTTCGTGCAATGGAAGCACGGCTTCGTGCGGGCTGACGGCCACATTCACATCTTCTTCCACTACGCCGCCGCCGCCGTGGTCGCCGGTCACCTCTTCGGCCGCCACCTGCACCATCCGCCCG
>JBGTGS010000278.1:0-30060 GCA_041746615.1 Opitutaceae bacterium
GATCAGCCGGGCGGCGCTGGCCCATCTGACGCGGCAGCTGGCCATCTTGCTCCGTGCGGGCATGCCGTTGATGCGCAGCCTTGAAGTGCTGGCGAAGCAGGAGCGCAACCCGCGCCTGCAGGCGGTGCTGACCTCCCTGACAGAGACCATCAGGGAGGGCGGCCGGTTGTCCGACGGACTCCGGTGTCATCCGGGCGTTTTTGACCGGCTTTATGTGGCCATGGTGAAGGCGGGCGAGGCGGCCGGGGCGCTGGATATCATCCTAGAGCGCCTCGCGCGCTTTTTGGAAAAGGCGGAGAAAGTGAAAGGGAAGGTGCGGGCGGCGTTGGTGTATCCCTTCATGGTGGCCCTGGTGGCGGGTGGAATTGTTACGGCGCTGATGATGTTTGTGGTCCCGCGTTTTGAGGCGGTCTTTGCAACTTTGCTGGGAGGGCAGCGGCTGCCGTTGCTGACCGAAGCGGTGCTGGTCGCAGGCAATTTCATGCGCGACCAGGCGCTCGTGGTCCTGCTCACGGCCGGGGCGGCTGCTGTCGCCGGGATGGCCTTCATGCGTACGCGGGCTTATGACTGGTGTATGTTGCGGCTTCCGGTCTTGGGCGACCTGGTGCTCAAGAGTGCCGTGGCCCGCTTCTCCCGGACTTTCGGCACCCTGCTGACTTCCGGAGTTGCCATCCTGCCGGCGCTGTTGATCACCCGCGAGACCAGCGGCAACAGCTGCGTCGCGGACGCGATCACGTCCGTGCATGACCGGGTGGAGGCGGGCGAGACCGTGGCTGCGCCCCTGGCCGCGACGCGGGTGTTCCCTGATCTCGTGCCCGGCATGATTGAGGTGGGTGAAGAGACCGGAGCGCTGCCCGAGATGCTCGGCCGGATTGCCGACACGTATGATGAGGAAGTGGACAATGCGGTGACCGGGCTCACGGTCCTGATTGAGCCCGTGATGATTGTGGTCATGGCCGGGGTGGTCGGCACCATTGTCATTTCACTCTTCCTGCCCATCGTCCGGATCATCCAGTCCCTGACTTGAACCGGAAAAAGTGGAACAAATGAGCAGGCTGCCCGTCTTGCATTGGAACACGGTCCCCATTCAATGCGCCCATGCCCAACTCCTCCGAGTCCCGCTTCCTCAGTGTGATGCACGAGGAATTGCTGGCCTTCCGCTCGGTCGGCCAGGTCAGGACGTTTGCCCCCGGAACGACGATTTTCTCGGCCGGGGATCCGGGAGAGGGATTTTTTGTGGTGGAGAGTGGCCACGTCCGGATCACGGCGGCGGCCGGCGATCAGGATGTCCGGCTGCTGGCGACCATTGGTCCGGGCGACTTTTTTGGCGAGATGGCGGTGTTGGACGGAGCCCCGCGCTCGGCCACCGCCACGGCGGAGGATGAGACGAAGACGCTGTTCCTGGGCCGCGATGAGTTCCTGAAGCTGCTCTCCGAACAACCCCGGTTCACCCTGAACCTCATCGGGGAGTTTTCGGCGCGCATGCGGACGCTCAACCAGCGCTACCTGGATGAAATCATCCAAGCTGAGCGGCTGGCCACGGTGGGGCGGCTGGCCCGGGCGACGGTGCATGATTTCAAGACGCCCCTGTCGATCATTTCCCTTGCTGCGGATCTGGTGGCACGTCCGTCCGCCACTGAAGAGGTCCGGGAAAAGGCGCGTGGGAGCATCAACAAGCAGGTTCTGCGCATGAATGCGATGTTGCAGGAGCTGATCGAATTCACCCGGACGGGCCGGACGACCTTCATGCCGATCACGGTCGATTATGCGACCTTTGTGCGGGGACAGATTTCCGACCTTGGGTCAGAGTTGGAAGAACGGGGAGTCAAGCTGGTGGCGGCCGCATCGCCGCCAGTCGTGGAGGTGGCCATTGATCCGCACCGCCTGCCACGGTTGATGCACAACCTCGTCAACAATGCGGTGGATGCGATGGGTCATGAAGGCGGCACCATCACCCTCAGCTTTGAGGTGAGGGGCCATGAGGTGATGACCGAAGTAACGGACACCGGCCCGGGGATAGCTCCGGAGGTGGCCTCGCGTTTGTTCCAGCCCTTCGCGACTCATGGCAAGGCGCATGGCACGGGCCTCGGGCTGTCGATTTGCAAGCGTATCGTTGAGGACCACGGCGGGCGCATCTGGGCGCGAAGCGAACCGGGTCGGGGCGCGACCTTCGGATTCACGCTGCCGCTGGTTTAGAGCAGTTCTAATAAAACTGTGGCTGGGGTCGCTGACCTCGGTTGGATGACATACCCAAGGCACTGTGGTCGCCGCCCCCGGCTACACGGCCACATCTTTATTTAAAGGGCTGTAGCAGCGGGCCTCGGTTCAAGTGGCGTGCAAGCCCGCCACCTACATCAATCGGGCGTTCAAGCCCCACCTCCATCAATCGGGCGGGCAAGCCCGCCAGCTTCGGGGAAAGCTAGGGTTGCGCCACGTGGGGCGGACGGGTGAGCAGGGGACCGTTAAGTCCGGGGAGGCGTTCGGAAAATTCGTCGGCACCGGTGCTCTGGCGCAGGGCGCGCTGGACCATGCCCATCTTCGCATCGAGGTTGTCGATCATCGAGACGAAGACGGCTTCAGGGGTGGCGGCATAGACCGCGGCCCCCCAGGCCGGTTCGCCCTGGTGGCTCAGGATGATGTGCTCCAGCCGCTCCAGCCGGTCAGGATCGAGGCGGGACTTCAGTCCGGCCTTGCGGACCAGCTGGTAGCCGAGGACGACATGGCCCTGAAGAATTCCGCGGCGGCTTCGCTTCGTGACAAGGGAACCCTCGTACTCGATCACCTTGCCGGTGTCGTGCAGGAGGATGCCGGCCAGGGCCAGGCTGGGATCGACCTCGGGATAGAGTGGCAGCAGCACCCGACAGGCCCGGGCCATGCGCAGGGTATGTTCCAGCAATCCGTGCCGGTACGCATGGTGCATGGCCATGGCAGCAGGTGCGGTGCGAAAAGCTTCACCGATTTCCTCGAACACGGCCCTGGTGGTCATGCGCAATTCGTCATGAGTGATGCCATCGATCAGGCTCTCGAATTCGGTCCACATCGGACCGGCGTCCTCGGGAGCGAGTTCAACGAGATTATCCAGGACTCCGGGTTCGGCCAAGGCGGACTCGTCGAGGGGTTGGAGCGTGCCGAGACGCGGTGAAAGCCGGCCCTGATAATGCTCGATCCTGCCCTCCACGCGGAGCGCGGCGCCCTCTATGAGCAGGCGGAGTTCTTCAAATTGGGGATGGTCGGCGAACAGGGTGGCACTGAAGCTTCCGGTGCGGTCACCGAGCTCGACGGAGAGGTAGGCGTTGCCGTTCGAGGCGGTCTTGACGGTCAGCCGGCGCAAAAGGAGGGTCGCGGTGAAGGGGCGGTTGGCATCGAGACCTTTGAGATCGCGGACGGGGATGGGAGCAGGGGAGTCAGGCATGATCTTTAACCAACCGGGTGTAGGTTTTGAAGAAAGGGTGGGTGGCGTCACGCAGCAAGGCATAGAATACGGTCTCGGCGGGGAGAACGTGGACGCCGGAACGGATCAGCGCGTCGAGGGCGTTCCGGGCATCATCGGGACGACGCGCCCCGACGGCATCGCTGAGCAGGGTGACTTGCAGTTCTGCGCTGAGTGCATCCAAGGCGGTCTGATAGACACAGACCGGCGTCTCGATCCCGCAGAGGAGCAGGTGGCCCGGATTGAAAGCCTGGATGGCGTCGCGCACGCCAGGGTCCCCGAATGCGGAGAAGGAGGTCTTGCCGAAGCGGGGTGCTTCCGGGGCAAGGACGGTCAGTTCCGGCGAAGTGGGCCCAAGCTTTTCGGGAACCTGCTCGGTGAACAGGATGGGCAGCCCTAGGCCGTGGGCGGCGGCGATGGAGAAACGACAGCGGCGCAGCGTTTGGGGTCCATCTGCCATGACGGCGAGAAAAGGAGCCTGCACATCCAGGCAGAGCAGAAGGACACCGGGGTCGGACATGATCAGGAGAAGTATTTGCGGCGGGCCTTGACCTGCACGAACCGTTTTTCGGGAAGAATATAGGCGGTGAGGTGGCCGCCCATCACGCAGGCCGTGTCGATGCCGACGGACCACTTGAGCTTGTAGATGTCGGGACGCGGGGTGTGGCCGTACACGACGAAGGGAGGCCCGCTCCACAAGTCGGCCCAGGGGGCACCGTCATCGCAGTCGGCGCGTTTGCGGGGCTTGCCGTCGCGGTCCACCACCTGGATGCGGGTGACCACGTTGGCGGGTTGCTTCTGCCAGGGTTCCCCGGGGAGGAAGCCACCGTGGACAAAGACAAGGTTGAGCTCTTCGATATGGTGGGTGAGCGGCATGGCCTCCAGATAAGCCCAGTCCTCGGGCCGGAGCGCCTCGTGGGTGGCCTCGTCGGTTTCCTTGCGAAAGGCCTTGTCGCCGGTGCGGCGGAAGTTGAGCAGGCGGAGTTCGTGGTTGCCCAGCAGGGAGAGGGCATGGTGTTGGCGCGCGAGGTCGATGACCTTGGTGCTGTCGGGCCCGCGGTTGACCAAATCGCCGAGGAGGATGAGCTGGTCGTCCTTGGTGAGGGCGACCCGTTCGAGGAGTTCGGCAAACTCCTGATGGCAGCCGTGAATGTCGCCGATGGCGATAAGACGTCCGTTCATGCGTGCGGTGCGCAAATTTGCTAGCGTTGCCCCGGGGGCAAAGTAAACAAGAAAGCCCATGGATTTGAATTTGCAGCCGCTTGCCACCACCTGCTTCGTGACCGGTCAGCCCTTCGTTGAGGGCCAGCGGGTGCTGAGCCACCTCGTGCGCAACGCTGAAAGCGACGAGGTGATGCGCTACGATGTGCTGGACGTGGCATCGGCGGATTTTACGCCCCCCGGGTACATCGCCTGCAGCTGGGTGCACGCCTTCAAGCCGCGCAAACCCAATGAGAATCCCGAGCGCGAGCTGAAGCTCACGGCGGAAAATCTTTTTCTAACCTTGGCGGATCCCTCGACGGAGCCGACGGTCGAGAGCATCCGGCTGGTGCAATTTCTGGCCTTGATGCTGGAGCGGAAGCGCCTGCTCCGTCCCAAGGGGCGCAATGCGGATGGTTCCGCCAATGTTTACGAACATGCGGGCACGAAGCAGCTCTACGAGGTGCCGGCCGGCGAACTGGGGCCGGAGTTCTTCATCGCCGTGCAGGAGCAGCTGAGTGTGCTGGTTGGTGGCCCGAAGAAAAGCCCACCGGCCGCGGAGGAGCCGGCCGGCTCATCGTAGATCCGGGCGTGAGGTCGGGGACGGGGGAGATGGAGCGTGTTCGTCCCCGAACTCACGCTCGGGGCTGCGAGGGAACAGCCTTACCGGCAGAGGTACGGTTTGGGTTTGTGCTGTAGCTGGCGCGCTTGCGCGCCACGTTGCGCGCAAGCACGCAACCCACCTTTGCCGCAGGGTCCGCTCAGGGGGCTGGTGTCGGTGCGGGGATCTCTCGGTGCAGGGTCAGACGGGCTAGTCCGGACGACCGAGTCGGGCGAGGAGGCCGGCGCGATTTTTCACGCCGAGTTTGCGGAACATCGATTCGAGGTGGGTCTTCACGGTGCTGAGGCTGCGGCCAAGGGCGTGGGCGATCTGGGCGTTGGTTTCCCCGCGGGCGATGCGGCGGGCGACATCGCGTTCGCGCGGGCTCAGAAGCTTCCATTTTCCGAGGGTGGGGCCCGCGTCGTCAACGGGTTCGAGCCAGGTGATCCAGAAGCCGGGTTTAGTAACGGGATCCCCCTTGAAGGGAAGGGATTTGATGAAGGCGATCCAGCCGGGCTGGGTGCGATGGGGTACTCTCGCCTGGACGGTGCGGGTGGTCGGATTGGCGATGTTGGTGCGATCAGCTGCCGTGATTTGTTTCTTCAAGGCCAGGCAGGCGGCGCGGATGTCGGAGGGCAGGCGGGGCCGCCGGGGAGGCTTGGGGGCTGCGTCCCCGGACTTGTCCGACTCCCAACGGGCAAGAGTTTGGCGGGCGGCGTGGTTGGCGTAGAAAGGTTGCAGGTTCCAGTCCAAACTGAGGGCGGGCAGGGGCAGATCCATCAGATAGGTGGCGAGGACCTCGCGGGCACCGGCCTCCTTGCGCAGCTGCGCCACCCGGCGCAGAGCCACCCCGATTTGGGGATGGAGCCAGTGCGCGAGCTCCATGTCCTCCGCATCAAAGTCACCCTGATCCTCGGCGCGGTTGATGCCGATCATGTGCTCGATGCCCTCGCTGTTCCAATAGAAGAACCCGAGGCCGTGGACCCAGCCCTCGGGTTCCATGAAGACCTGATAGTAGTCGCCCGCCTTCAGCTCATCGAGGGGGAGCACATCGCTGACCCGCACCAGCTTGGCACCGGGATTTTGCTGCAACCAGGCAAGACCGGGGTGCACGGGCAGATTGCGATCGTACCATTCGGGCGTGCGCAGGGGGAGCGGACGGGAATGGAGCATGACCGAGGGACCGACCGTACGTGTGAATTGCAGGCCGAGCACAAGGCTGTGGTGGGGGTAGGCGGCTTCGAGCAAGTCCTGCAGCTCGATCCACAGCGACGGTAGGGTCACGGTCCCATGGAGTTTGAGCAGGGCTCCCTCCAGCCATTGGCGGCGGGCTACCAGGCCGTTGGCCTGATTTTCATGAACACTTCCCGGTTTGATTTTGCGAGGGGTCGCAGCCATTCGCCGGGAGCTAGGCAAGTCCTTGAAGGGGAGACAAGTCGCCATTTGGATGCCGGGACTTGTGGCACGTTTTCATCCTTTCGGCCGATGGCGGGACCAGGGGGAACCCCCTATGCTTTGATTGAGGCGTCTTCAGTGAAGCCGCCTCGAATTATTCGCCGCATTACAAGGCAAGCCACGGTCCCAGCTCACAATAACACCATGAAAACATCAGGCTATCATACCTCCCCCGCTTCGCAGTCTTTGGTAACGAGGATACCAAGACTACTCGCCACCCTGAAGATTACCCTGCTGGTGGTTGTCTCCACCAGTGCATTGAAGGCCGACATGATTACCCTCAATCCTGTGGCGGGTGGGAGAATCCAAACGCTTATTTCAGGCAGTAGTCCGTTCATTCCTCCTGCAGGGGAACCGTCGGCCAGTCTCTACTTCGCGCCTCCGAATCCCAATGGAGTCTCCAAAGGGTATCTCGAGTTCGATCTTTGGTTGATGAACCCCCTACCAAGTTCATCGGTCCTCCTGATCCTGCCGGATTCGGGCGGAGGCACCCTGGGTGATTCCACGACAAATCTGTACAGCTACGCGGGTGACGGTGCGCTTACCTTGGGCGACTGGAATGTCACCGGAGACCTGTTTGCCACGCTGGTGAGACCCTGGCTTGGCCCTACGACCATTCTGGATGTGACCGATTTGGTGAACAGCTTCGATTCACGATATTTCGGGATCCGATTCGAAGCGGTCTGGAATGGGCCCGGCAAGTCCGCTGACGCCTTCATGGGTGCGCATATTCAATACAGCAGCGTACCTGCCACTCATGCTTCGGTGCCGGAATCCTCCAGCACCATTTCCCTGATGGCTCTGGCGTTGGTTGGCCTTGGTTTGATCCGTCGTCAAAGCTCCCGCTTGCCCAGTCGGACCTAACAGGAAGCTAGATCACCCAGTCGTTGAATTCCTCGAGGAGGGCTTCCTTCGGCTTGCGCGGGCGGATGACCGAGGCGGAGTCGCCCTGATAATAGGCGATGCTGTTGGCGGGCATCGACTGCATCAGCCAGACGTTTGAGCCCACGATGCAGTTCTCACCGATCACGGTGTCGCCACCTAGAATGGTGGCACCGGGATAGATGATGACGTTGTCATTAATCTGGGGATGGCGCTTGACGCCCTTGACGGGCAGGCCGCGCTCGTCGGTGACGAAGGATTTCGCGCCCAGCGTAACGCCCTGATAAATTTTGACGTGGTTGCCGATGCGCGCGGTCTCGCCGACCACGACACCGGTGCAATGGTCGATGAAGAAGTGGGTGCCGATCTCGGCGCCGGGATGGATGTCCGTTCCCGTGCGCTCGTGGGCATACTCGGTCAGCATCCGGGGCAGGAGGGGAACCCCCAGTTTGTAGAGCACATGGGCGATGCGCTGGAGGGAAATGACGAGCACGCAGGGGTAGGCGACGATGATTTCCTCGGTGCTGCGGGCGGCGGGATCGCCGTCATAGGCAGCGGCGACATCGGTCTGGATGATCGAGCGGACCTCGGGTAGGCGGCCGAGCAGGGTGGTGGAAAATTTCCGGGCGTTGGCGACCGGATCGGGATCGGTGGCGAAGCGCAGGCTCTTTTCGATTTCCTCCGTCAAGCGTGTGGAGATGTCCTGGAGACGGGCCTTGATCACCGCCGGCACGTCGCGCTTCGCGATCGGCTTTTGTTCGAAGAAGCCGGGAAAGAGCAGGTGCATGAAGTCCGACGCCAGGCGGTTGACGGATTCCTCGGACGGGAGGTTGCTGCCATCGAAGTGGTTGATGCCGCCCTCCTTTTCGTAGGAGGCGAGCAATGCCTGTTTGATTTCCTCAAGCGTCATGGTGGCGAAGGTTTAAGGATCGTCGCCCCCGGCTGCGGGTCAAAGCGGATTTTTGGGAATCCTTATTTCCGGGCTTTACAAGGGAGGGGCGATCTTGCTTAGTCCGCCTTCCCTTGGATTGTAACGCTCAGGTGGTGGTATTGGTAGACACACACGTTTGAGGGGCGTGTGCCGCAAGGCGTGCAGGTTCGAGTCCTGTCCTGAGCACCATTCTTCGTCCCGCAGGCGCGGGACTTCGGATGGCGCGCCATCCTTGCGGTAGCTTGAGGGCGTTCATCTGGATTCAGGCCTGCGTCCGAAGCAGGAGCGGCTTTATGCCGCGAAGGTTTGGCGGACTCGCGGCGTAAAGCCGCTCCTGCCCACGTTGCCCAAGGATTGCCATTCGCGTGGCTTTGCATTCGCTCGGGGAATGGGGCGTGGCTTCTTGCTCGTAGTGGTTCTCGGCTTGCTGCCCGCGCGGGCCGCGTGGCCCGTGTCGGAGGCGGAGGCGGTTGTTCCACCCTCGGCGGAACGGCTCGACGGTCTGATCACACTGGCGTCCGTCCAAGGGTGGGGTCCGGTTGAGTCCGGGGCGATCGAGGCCAGCCTGGTTGCGTACGGACGCAACCGCACCGATGCGGCCGAGGCCTGGCTGCTGGTGGCGCGATGGGCGAGGATTTTCGGGGCCAACCAGCGTGAAGTGGTGGATCGCTGGATCTCCGCCGTCAACGATGCCCGGCTCGGTCATCCCAACATGGCTACACGCTACCATCCACCGGATGAAGCGCTCAGTGCGCTCATCAGTGCCGACCTCGGTGCCTGGCTGCTGGCCAACCGTGATTTTTCACGGACCTTCTTCGAGCAGTTGTCACCCGTCGATTACCTGCCGGCGGTGCTGGACATTTTGGATCGCCTGCACGGTGCGGATCCACGGCGCTTTTCCCGGCAGGCCCAACTGGCCCTCGCCATCGCCTTGGTCTATGATGTACCCCCGCCGCCTCACTGGCCGCACGGACAGGTGGAGGCGGGTGTCCTTCCGCGCCGGTTGCCGACGCCCGAGGCCGCCTTCGTCTTCTGGAGCGAGGCGGAGGAACGAGGCCAGACCCTCCAGCGCCTCTCCCGGCTCTCGGCCGCCGAACTCAAGTTCATGGTAGATACCTCGGCCCCGTTGCCCGAATTGGAATGGGCCCGGCGGTCAGTCCGTGTACCGCTGACGCAGCTCGCCGTCACCTATGATTCCGTGCAGTATCGTCATGACCGCATGGACCGGAATGTCATGAGCTGGCCGGCGTCCTCCTACGCCCTGCCGATCATTTTGCGCGAAGGCGGCATTTGTGTGGACCAGGCCTATTTTGCGAGTCACGCGGGCAAGGCGAGGGGGGTGCCGACCCTGCTCTTTCGCGGGGCGGGGCTGGATGGACGCCACGCGTGGTTCGGCTATCTGGATACGGGCGACCGCTGGCAGATGGATGCGGGCCGCCATGCCGAGCAACGCTATGTTGCCGGACTCGCCTTTGATCCGCAGACTTGGGGGGATGTCAGCGATCATGAACTGTCCTTTTTGGCGGAAGGATTCCGCCGGCTGCCCACCTACCGGCAGTCCATGATTCACACCTGGTTCGCGGGGGAGTTGCTCCGGCTCGGGCGGGTGGCTGAGGCGCGCGAGTCGGCCCGCCGGGCGGTCAACCACGAAGCCCGCAATCTCCTCGGCTGGGAAACGCTGCTGACCGCGCTGGACCGGGAGGGCGCGGATGTCCGCACGAGGGAAGGGACGTTGCGCGAGGCAGCGCAGGCCCTGCAGCGGTATCCGGACCTCAATGCGACCTTCCTGCGTCGCGTGGCCGCTTCGTTGCGCGCGCGCGGACAGATCAGCGCCGCCGACAACGAGGAGCGCATGTTGGCGAGGAAGTTCCAGGGCGGTCGCACGGACCTGAGCGTGCAACAAGCGGCGGAGATGGTGACGCGGGCGATGGAGACCCAGCCGCTCGGCGAGCAGATGCGCATTTATAATCTCGGGCTGGAGCAATACGGGAGGGGCGCGCAGATGGAATTTTTCGACAAGGTCGTGGAGCCCTTTGTGAATCACCTCATAGACCGCGGTCACCCCGCCGAGGCCCGCCGGGCCGTGGAGCGCGCCCGCGAACTCATGGAAGTCGTACCCGGCCGCCAGCTGGAGCGGGAGCTGAATGAACTCACTGGACGGATACGGTAACCACGGACGTCTTCACGCTTATTTTGAGGAAAAAAGCGACGATGTCCCGGCCTGGCGGCGAAGCCGAGGCTGCGCCGTTGTCGTTCCTTGTGCTCAGTTTGGAACCTTGGCGGAGAAACTTTGCAGGGCGACGGGGCGGCCGGGGAGGGGAATCTCGGCCAGGATATGCCCGTCGATAGCGGAGCAGATGACGACCGAGGCCGGGTCGAGGCGGGTGGCGGCCACGAGGCTGGGATGGCCTGGCACGGCGGCGATATGGGCGAGCGGGGCGGCGAGGGGTACGCGGAGCAGTGTCATGGGCTCGTTTTCACCGACCCGATCCAAGTGCAACAGGAGCAGGTCGGTGCCGGGGTTGGTGATGTTTTCGATTTCACGACCAACGACGCGTTTGCGTTTGCCGGCGACAACGGTGGCGAGGGTGCGGCCATCGTTGACCAGCACGGGGTGATCGCAGCCGGCCTCGACCGGGAAAAACGCGATGGCGGTGCGGGCACCCACATCAAAAACCTTCAGGCCGCCGTCCTCTGAGGCGTTGGAAACGATGGCGAGGGTGCGATCGCCGATGCGGGCGAGGGTGAGGCGATCGGGGAAGGCCGTGCCCCAACGACCGTCGGCCGATGCAGGGATGATGGCGTAGTTGGAGAGGCGACCCTGGAGCGCGGCGTCGAGATCGGCGAAGGCGAGGGCTCCATAGAGATCGAGCGTGACGACCAGGGTATTGGTGGCAGGGTCGGCGCGCAGAATTTCCGGCGAGGGGCCGGCTTCTTTTTCGGAAAGGTGTAAATCGGGCAGGTTGCGCGGCAGCTGCAAGTCGCCGATGAGGCTGAGATTGTCGAGGCGCAGGGCCGCGATGCGGCTGCCCAGGCGGTTCTGTTTGCCATCCTTCTGGTGGGTGACGAGGAGCACGCCCTCAGGCTCGAAGGCGAGGAAGTCCTCGGGTTTGTGGCCGGCGGGACGGAGTTGCTGGCGGGAATCCCAACGATGGAGAATGCGGCCGGTATCAGGTTCGAGGGCTTGGAGGTGCCCATCCGTCCCACCCACGTAGAGACGGCCGGTGGCGAAGCGATGCTCCTCGGGAACAAAGCCCAGTGAGAGGACCCGCGTTGCGGCTTCGGGAGCGTCGGTGGTTGAGGCGGGGTTGATGAGGGCGAGGTTGGGGCCGTCCTCAGTTTCGGCGGCGAGGGCGGCGACGCGGCCGTCGGGAGATACACGAAGCTTATGGGCCGTGGTAAAGTCGGGGGATTGGAATACAACGACGGGACGGGCCGATTGCGGTCGACCGGTGCCATCCAGATCAATGCGGGCCACGCCGCCAACGGAGTCGTCCACGTAGGCAACGAGCAGGCCGGCGGCGGACAGCGGTAGGGCACTGAGCAGTCCAAGGACAAGCGTGAACAGCGTGACGAAACGGAGGCTGGGCATGGGGGGCCATGCTCGGGCGAAGGCGGGCGGCTGACAATGGCCCGAGGTGACAACTTGGTGACAAAATATCGTGTGCGTACCGCTGTCCTCGCGGACAAACCCCCTCCAGCCGACGAGGCATCGGCCACTCGGTCGCGAATCACCCCGGGTTAAAATTCACGAATCTTGATGCTGCGGAAGGCGGCGGGTTGGTCAAAGTCCTGCAACAGGATGTGCCCTTGGGGAATCGTGCCGTAGCGGGGCCACTTGCTGTGCATGCTGAGCCGGACCAGCGCCTCGAAGAGCTGCGAGTGACGGTCGAACTCCACGATTTTCTCCTCATTCAACCAGTGCTCCACCTTTCCGTCGCGGGAGACGATGCGGAGCTTGTTCCAGGCATCGACGCCCCCAAACACCTTTTTCATGGTGACATGCGGATTGGTCAGGAAGCGCGGGGCGATGAGATCGATGGCGGAGCCAAGCTTGCGGTTGCCGTGGGTGCCCTGGGTGGCGTACTCGCTGTTGTCGTCATCCAGCAGCTGATACTCCAGGCCCATGCCGAGCCGCTGCTCCGCCACCAAAATGGGATCGACGAAGTATTTGACGCCGCTGTTTGCGCCGTGACCGATCTTGAAATCCAGCTCGAGTTCGAAGTTGCCGAACAGCTGCTTGGTGATGATGCCGCCGGGGGGGCCGGTGTGGGCCTCATTCTTTTCCGGGACGACCATCAGGGCACCGTCTTCAATCTTCCAATCGACCGCGGAGATGGTTCCCGTGCTGACATCCGTCCATCCCTCGAAGGATTTACCGTCCCACAACAGCCGGTAGCCCGTGCGTTTTTCGTGTTCGGTCAGCTCGTTAACGAGGTGGCTGATTTCACGGGCCCCGGGATCCACCGGCCAGCGCGAAGCTTGGAGGCCGGTGGTTTGGATGCGGACGTTCCGCCAATTCACATGCAGTCCGGCGAGGGAGGCATCCTTGACCGGATGCACGTGCAGGCCGATGAACCCTCTTTGATAAGTTGGGTCCACCAGGTTGGCGCTCATGATGCCGTTCACCCACACGCGGATGCTGGGGCCGATGGCCTCGATGCGAAGATGGTTCCATCCGCCGTTGTGAAAGGCCCCGGCGGCCTTGGGGCTCGCGGCCCGGGGATAGCGTTGTTTCCAGCCGCGGTCGGTGGTGTCGGTCCAGATGACTCCGGTTTCCCGCTTTGGGGATGGATCGATGTCGATGCGGTAACCCTGCAGGGGCTTCTGGCTCAGGTCGCGATGGTCGCAGCGAATCTGCACGCCCGAATTCAGGCGAGGGTCGATCTGCACCTCCAGTTCGAGAATGAAATCGGCGTAGTCCTGCTTGGTTGAAAACAAGGTATGAAACGGTCCGATGCGCGATTCAGAGACGAGCGTGTCACCGCTGAGCTGATGAGTCGCATCGCCCCCCAGGCTTTCCCAGTTCGCGAGGTTCGGATTCGCCAGAAGATTTTGCCAGGTGCCCGGCTCTTCCGCCCAGCCATCCGGCGCACTTTGGGCGAACGCCAGCGCGGCGGAGAGGCAGGCAGCCAGATTGATGAAATCACGGAACGAAGTGGGGGACATGGTCGGAATAATTCCCAGAAAACAGGGGGCAAAGCCGAACCTGTCAACGCCTGCTGCCCTCTCATGCAGCACCAGGGTCTCTGCCATTACTTTCCTTGAATTGTTGCAGAACAGCCACGCTGCCTTCTTGTTTCCTGGTCATGCCCATTGCCTCAGCAGCACCCGCCCGTTCAGCCGATCCCATCCCGGCCGGACTTCCCGGCCTCTGGCAGTCCGTCTCCGAAACCGACCTCACCACGGGGGAAGTGAGTCTCAGCGGAAATGCTCATACGATCATCACCCGGACACACATGATGTCACTCGGTGGAGCGCCCAACCGGCCCAAACTGGCCAAGCGCTTCTACGAGATGACCGCCGCAGAAGTACTCTCACAGCTGCCCGCCGGCGGGAGTTTCATGAGCCATGCAATCGTCAACGGAAAGATCCATCGCACGGTTATTTTCGCCCTCTCCGCCTATTTCGAAGGCATGGCCATCGAGACGGAGTACGAACTGACCAACGATACCCTGATATTGCGCGACGCGCACTCCGCCGATGGACATCTGCGAGAGTGGCGGCTTCGTCGCGTCGCCCCTGCCGGTTAACGCTCCATGGGGCGAGACGCAGGGATCGTGGATCAACCATACCAGTCCGCGCGGGTCAGGGGAAGTGCCGCATTGCCGGAGGTGTCCAGCTTGGAGAGCAGCACCTGGTAGATGGCGAGGCGGCCGCGGTCGAAGCCATGTGCGGAACCCGCCATGTAAAGCCGCCACACGCGATAGGTGGGTTCGTCAATGTGCGCGAGCGCCTCCTCGTGCCGGGCCTCCAGCCGACGCACCCAATGGCGGAGGGTCAGGGCATAGTGCTCACGCAAATTCTCCACGTCGCGCACCTCGAGACCGGCGGACTCGGCGGCCTGCACCACGGCCGGGATGGGCGGAACATGGGAGTCGGGGAAGACATGCCTTTGGATGAAGGAACCGCCGCGTCGATGACGCGGCCTCACTCCTCCGCCGATGGCGTGGTTAAGGAAGACTCCGCCAGGTTTGAGCAGACGTGATGCGGTCCGGAAATACTCCGGCAATTGTCCCTCACCGACATGTTCAGACATGCCCACGCTCACGATGGCATCGTAGGATTCCGCTTCGTGAAGTTCACGGTAATCCTTCAACTCGATCCGCACTTTTCCGCCCAGGCCGGCCTCCTGGATGCGGGCGTCGGCCAGTTCCGCCTGGCGGGTGCTGAGGGTGACGCCGGTGACTTCGACACCGTGTTCGCGGGCGGCGTGGAGGGCGAGCCCGCCCCAACCGCAGCCGATGTCGAGGAGGCGCTGACCCGGGCGCAGCCGGAGCTTGCGGCAAAGGTGGCGAAGTTTGGCGAGCTGGGCCGTCTCGATGTCGTTGTCCTGATCGGTGAAATAAGCGCAGGAGTAGAGCAGGTTGCGATCGAGCCAAAGCCGGTAGAAATCGTTGGATACATCGTAATGGAACGAGATCGCGTCACGAACGCGCTCGCGCGAATGACGCTGCCGATCGTGCCCGGCAAACGTGCGCCATCCCCGGCTGGATCCCGGCTTGCCGGGCAGACGGCGCAGCAGCAGGTGGAGGCTGAGGGTGTCCCGCCAGCCGGTCGCCCGGTGCTCAAAGTGATCAGCCAGTCCGCAGGCCGCCTCGATGTCGCCTTCGACATCGAAATCGTCCGCGAGATAGGACTCGGCCAGCGCGATCTCGGTGCCTGAGGAGAACATCGCGCGCAGGGCCCCGGGGTGTTTGAGCACCAGGGTGGCGGGTCGGGTTGTTTCGTCGGGCCAAAAGGTGCCGTCCCACAGACGGAAGCGAACGTCCGGGAGGGGAGAGGATCCGCAGAGCTGATCAAGAAGACGCAGCGCGGTCCCGGGGGTGGATGAACGAGTGGCTGGCATGACTTGCCCTTTCCAACCCGATCATACTCCCGAATGCCCCCCAGGCAATAAAACCCTTCGAGGGCGATGGCCACGAATCCGGACCGCGAGGGCGGGGTGTTCGTTCAGGGTCATCGCTTTGGTTCCTCCGGTTGAGGGGATGGGCGTGCTCCGGATGGCCGGTGGTTGCAGGCAGGAGGGCGGATGGTGGCGACGGCAGGATCAGGCTGACCGCTTCAGGGCGGCGATGATGGTCAGATCAGAATTACCATCACCCAAGACCGGACCATGGTTCAGTTGAAAAAGAGGGGTTTCACCGTCCTTGACCAGAATGCTGCACCGGTCGAGATGCACGAAGCAGCCGCCATCATTCTCGATCACTCTCAAAATGCCCTGACGCATTTTCAAGATGACATCCTAGGCACGGTAGACCTCGCACCGGCCATAACGGTTGGTGATGCGCACGGCGACCGGGTTGGATATGGAATCGTTATCTGAAGGCGAGGGTTGAACGGGATCGGTGGAAGGATTCATGGCTGGAGTTGGGTTTGGTGGTGAATGAAGAGGGGCATCCCCGGTTCTCAAGGAGACGCGCCACGGATTTGAGCAAATGAAGGGAGGAGTATGGCTTGGGCAGAAAGCCGTTGATGGATTGGGCCAGATCCGGAGTGAGATCCTCCTTTTCCAGCTGACCGGAAGCGAGCAGGACGGGGATCTTCGACGAGGCGGCCCGCATGCGGGCGATCAGATCCAAGCCGGTCAGCAACGGCATGTTGTTATCCGTCAATACGAGGTCGTAGCTGTGGGTCAGGAATGCCTCCCATCCGGCGTTGCCGTCCTCCGCCTCATCCACCTGATATCCGGCCTTTCGGAGGTGATAGGCCGTCGCCAACCGGATGTTCGGTTCATCCTCGACCAGGAGGATTACGGGCTGGGATCCGACTTCCGTCGGCGGGAGTGCAGGAGTTGAGTTCATGGGTAATGGGGGGGGCAGGCAGTTGACGGGTCATTCATCAGGCGGCGACGGAATCCGCCCGTCCTCCCGGTTCAACCGAGGGTCGGGTGCGGCGGTCGTGATGGAGATGCTGGCGGAAGGTGAATGGCGCTTCTCCGGAGATCCGTCGGAAAGCCCGGTTGAACTGGGAAAGCGACTGGAACCCCGCCGCCAAGGCGGCCTCGCCCACCCGCATATGGGGATTGATGACGATCCGTTGCTGCAGTTGCAGGCAGGCCGCACAACTCCGGTCCGATTCGACGCGGCCATGAGGATGCAGAAGGGGTTTCTCAATCTCGAGTCATGCAGAGGCGCCTGAAACGAGCCGGCTTCACGCATCGTCAATGGCAGTCCCGAGATTTTCTCGAAGGCGGGCTGGTAATTGCGGAACAGGGGGGACCGGCGCAATTGTGAAACCAGACTTCGGTTCGACTCCCGAAAGGCACCGCTCGTGGTGTCCGGGATCCTTTCTGCTGATTTCATGTAGTCTACAATAGCCGCCGGAAACTCATTTGCATATCCGTATCGCACCGGCTCCCTGCTAGGGGATTTCCCTAGGAACCTTAGGGAGAAATTCTTAAGAAGTGGGGCCCGCGGCTATATCATGAAGGAGAACCGCGTGGACGCGCACCGGAGCAATATCAGGTCAAAGCTCGGGCTTAAGGATGTGACCGCGCTCGTCCGTTACGCGGTGCGCTGGATGGCTAGCCGGTGAGGGCCGCCACATAAGGCCCATAAGGCACAAAAAAATCTGCCCTCAGGTCAGGATCACCTTATGTACCTTATGTGGCCATGGCTTGATTTAAAAATGCTCGAGACGGTCCGATCGGCGGGGGGGGGGGCGGGGGGGCACTTAATGTGACCTTGATGTCGATGGAATTGGCGGCGGACTTGGTATCCTTCGGCAGGCTGACCTTGAGGACGCCGTCCTTTGGGCTGAAATTGCCGTGAGGTCATCAGATGATCGGTCTGCCAAACTGAAATTTCACCCTCGGTTTATCAGTTCGCATCACACCGGTGAGCTGCGCGAGGTCAGCTGGCATCGTAGGGTTTCATCCCATGGTGGTTGGGTCGGAACTGCTGTAGAGTGCGGATGATAAAGGTAAAAGGTCGCGTCACTCTGCACACATGGGTCAGCGCAGAGCAAGGGTGCGCCCCATCGGAGCGATCACCAACCGGATCGTGACCGGGACCTGTTGACTGCCAACTGGCAGTCAGGGGGTCCAAAGCCGTCAACTGACTCATTCTCGCTGCAAAAACAACCCGTCAAAAAATACCACCATGTCTAAAAAATCTGTCTTCTGCATCGCTACTTCGCGTTCCCAGGCCAATGAAATCGTCGATCAGCTCAAAGCTGCTCATTTCTCCAACAGTGATATCTCGGCGCTTTTTTCTGACAAGGAATCGGGGCAGGATTTTGCCCATGAGAAAAGCACCAAGGCGCCGGAAGGTGCGGTCACCGGCGCTGGTACGGGCGGAGTCATCGGGGGAGCCCTTGGCTGGATAGCCGGGATCGGCGCCCTGGCTATTCCCGGAGTGGGACCCTTCATCGCTGCCGGCCCCATCATGGCCGCACTGGGCGGGGCCGCGGTCGGCGCCACGGTGGGCGGAATCACCGGGGGCCTCATCGGCATGGGCATCCCGGAACTCGAGGCGAAGCGCTACGAAGGGAAACTCCAGCAGGGAAACATCCTCATCTCGGTCCACACCGATAGTTCCGAGGAAATCGACCGGGCGAAGGGGATCTTTGCTCGTGCCGGAGCGGAGGACATCTGCACCGTCGCTGATTCATCCACACCCAAATCGTCCAAAGATCATAAAGACCGCGAGGGTCGCACACCTGAACGCGCCTGGTCGACCGGCGAGGCGGCTCGCCACGACGTCAACGCACCCCGTTGATACGGCCACAATCGGAAACCCAACGCCTCAGTCCCGGCCTGAGAGAGCCCTCATCACAGCCTGCAACCATGACCGGGTGGTTTGCGGGCCCACCGGACGAATCATCGACCCTATTTTAAGACACCAATCAGTGGCCGCAATCGCCGGGCACGTTCGCTGACCACGCCTGCCGCAAGCGCCTCACGGGCTTGAGACGGATCATACCGGATGAGCCTCCATCGGCGCTGGCAGGAAACATCAGGACAAAACATAATGTGGTGGGCGATCCTCATAACGGCGGTGCTCACGAGCTTCGTGACGCTCGTGTACCTCAATCTTCGGGCGGGGGAAAGGCAGATCCGTTATCAACTGGCCCATCGCTTCGCCGTGGAAGACCCCCAGTTCCTGCGGTGCATGGGTCAATTGATCGGCCCCGGTATCCTGCCGGGCAACCGGATTACGGCACTCCATAATGGCGACCAGATTTTTCCCGCCATGCTGGCGGCCATTCGCGGCGCCACGGAAAGCATCACCTTTGAAACCTACATTTATTGGTCGGGGGAAATTGGCCGGAAGTTTTCCGAGGCCTTCTGTGAGCGGGCCCGGGCCGGGGTAAAAACCCATGTGATGCTCGACTGGGCGGGCAGCGGAGAGATCGAAGCAATTTACCTGAATGATTTGAAGGTGGCCGGGGTGGAGGTGGAACTGTATCACCCCCTCAACTGGTACAACCTTGCGCGGATCAACAATCGCACGCACCGCAAACTTCTGGTGGTGGACGGCCGGATCGGGTTCACGGGTGGGGTCGGCATCGCGGACCAATGGCTGGGCCAGGCCCAATCCAAGCACAACTGGCGCGATTCACATTATCAGATTGAAGGCCCCGCGGTTGCCCAGATGCAGGCGGCCTTCAACGACAACTGGGTCAAGACGCGTGCCCGGGTCCTTTTCGGCGACCCCTATTTCCCGGCACTGAAACCTGCGGGCGACTCGCTGGCGCAGATTTTCAAAAGCTCGGTGGGAGGAGGTAGTGAAAGCGTCCGCCTGATGTATCTGCTCACCATCGCCTCAGCCATCCGTTCCATCCGCCTGCAAGCAGCCTATTTTGTGCCGGACGAGCTGGCCATCGATACCTTGGTGAGCGCACACCAGCGGGGTGTGAAGATAGAGATCATCGTGCCGGGACCGGACACGGACGCGAGGGTAACGCAACGTGCCAGCCGTTCCCGGTGGGGTGAATTGCTGGATGCGGGCGTCGTGATCTACGAGTACCAGCCCACCATGTATCACTGCAAGGTGCTGATCGTGGACGATGTCTGGGTGTCGGTGGGTTCGACCAACTTTGATGACCGCTCCTTCCGCCTGAACGACGAAGCCAATCTTAATATTTATGACGCCACCTTTGCGGGGGAACAGGTGGAGGTGTTCGAGCTCGACAAGGGCAAGTCCCGCCTGATGTCACGCGGGGAATTCAAGAACCGGTCCGCCGTCGGCAAGCTGTTCGACTCATTGGCGGGCATGTTTCGGAGGCAATTATGAAACCCGCCGATCCCACCGGAACCAGATCTGAAGCCCGACGGTCTTCGGTGCTGTTCTATGTGCTTCTGTCCGCAGCTCTCCTGGTTTTCATCCAGACCTTCAAGCTGCTCGCGCCCATCCTGCTTTCCCTGCTGCTCATTCTGCTGATCTCCCTGGCGGTGAATCCCGTCATCGCCTGGATGCGGGCATGGGCGGGAGGCAGAAAAGTTGCGGCGGGACTGCTCGCTCTTGTCGTGGTCGTGATCATGGGAATGACGGGCTGGGCTTTCACCGTACCGATGAAGGATTCCGTCACCAAGTTTGCGAAGCAATTGCCCGAGTACTGGGAGCGTCTGCAAAAGCCCCTGATCAAAATGGAGCAGCAGGCCGTGAGCTCGGAGAAAAAACTCCAGGAGGAAGTCAGCACGGAGATTGCCCTGGAAAAGGCGGCGAAGGGTGTGTTCGAAGACCTGACGGTCGCCGCCGAATCCGCTCCGCCCAGGCCGGATCCGGCCCTGGTTGGGGAATCAGCCCCGGCCGCGAAATCGGTTCGCTCCCCGATAAGCCAGATGCTGCAGGAGGTCGGTGGACGCTTCACCGCCGTGGCGTTCAACGCCGCCCAGTTCATGGTCGTGTTGGTGACGGTCTTCTTTGGTGTGACCTTCACCTTGATGAATCCCCGTCCGATCTTTGGCGCCATGTTCGCTCTCGTGCCCAAGCGGCACCACGATCAGGCCCTGACCATCATGCAGCGCATCGGGGAATTTGTTCCCCGCTGGGCAGGAGCGACGTTGGTGGGGATGGTGACGATCGGCCTGATGGTGTTCCTGCTCATGTGGCCGATCTTCGGCTTCAGAGATGCGCTGGTTCTGGGACTGATCGCCGGTGTCCTCGAAGCCGTTCCCTTTATCGGGCCAATTCTCAGCGCCGTGCCGGCCCTTTTGCTCGCATTTGGTGAAGGTGGCATGACTCCGCTGTGGGTCGTGCTCGCCTACGTGGTGGTCCAGATTATGGAGGGCAATGTAATCATGCCGATGATCATGGCGCGCGGCATGAGTTTGCATCCCTTGGCGGTGATCTTCTCCATGCTCCTGTGCGTGGCTGCATTCGGGGTGTTGGGAGTCCTGGTCGCGGCCCCGCTGGTGGCCATTGTTAGCATCCTGCACGAGGAGATCTATCGAAAGCTTTTTCTGCCCACGGTCACGGATGCCGAATTGGACCGACTGTCACGGAAAGCTCTCTGCGAAAAAGTATCCGCAGAGAAATGATCAACCTCTGGGCGCAGCCAGACAACCCATCGAGCGGGGTATCACCCCATGGCGAAGAACATCAATCTGCGGCAATTTAAATCCCTGCTGGTCGCATCGCTACCAGAACCCAAACGCCATCCAATTCGATCCCTATGAGCTATCAAAGCATTAATCCCGCCAACAACGGGACTTCACAGGAGTTTGTGAACCGGAAGCTGGTGCGCACACAATCGATTGACGCCGCAGTGTGAGGATGCCGCCGCGTCGCGCCACCGAGCCATGAAGCCTGATCCGCACCCGTCCGACGTGTCGCGGACACAGGACGTGGCGGACCTTCCGCCCAAGCGCAAGTGGCTCGGCTATGCCGCGGTGGCTGCGAGTCTGGTGATGACCTATGCCCTTTGGCTGGGTGCCATGGGGGCAGCGGATGAATGGTATGACCATGCGTGGATATACCCCGCGAAAGTCGGGAGCCATGGCACGCTCATTCTCATGTGCTGGGCTTTCATCCTGGCCACCCGGCTCCATTGGGTCGAGAGGCTGTTTGGAGGTCTCGACAAGGTCTATAAGGCGCACCGGCACATGGGTGAAGCCGCGTTCTTCCTGATCTTCCTGCATCCGGTGTTCCTGGCGGTGGCTCATGGGGATTCCGTGCCGGGATTCTTCCGGTATTTGTGGTTCTCGGAAAACTGGGTGCGCAACACCGGCCTGATCGCACTGGCGGTTTTCATTCTGCTGGTCGTGCTTTCAATCACTTCGAAGTTGGCTTACCACCGATGGAAGCGGTCACATGATTTCTTTGGAGCCTTGCTGGTTCTGATTGTCCTGCACGCCGTGCTCGCGGACGGCGAGATCAGGCGTTATCCCGTGCTCATGGTCTGGCACGGCATGTGGGTGGTCCTTGCCCTCGCTGCCTACGCCTATATCAAGGTTTTCTATCGTCAGTTCGGCCCGCTTTACGATTACACGGTCGAGTCGCTTGACGAAGTTGGGGACGCCATCACTGAAGTCAGGCTCAAGCCGACCGGGCGGACTCTCCACCCGGCTCCCGGGCAGTTCATTTATGTATCGTTCGATGCGGACGCGGTGAACAAGGAGCCGCATCCCTTCAGCATTTCGAGCTCCCCGGAGGCGGCATATCTGCGCCTTTCGATTAAGCGCCTCGGCGATTGGACCCAGAACGTGGCGGAAATCAAACCAGGAAAGTCAGCCCGGGTGTGGGGACCATATGGCCACTTCGCCAAGCTGGCGCTGGCTGAGCCGCTCATACCGCTGGTGATGATCGGTGGAGGCATTGGGATCACCCCATTCCTCAGCCTGGTCGCCTCGGAGGCCTTTGCCCGGCGTGGCGGCAAATCCACGCTGATTTATGCGGTACCGGACCGTTCATCAGCGGTCTATCTTGATGAACTGCTCACCCGCGAGGAAGCGTTGCCACACTTTACGCTTCAAGCGCATTATTCCGACGAGGCAGGTTATGTGGATCGCGACTACCTGGAAAGCGTCGTGGAACCGCCCCTCCTTGATTGCCTCTTCCTGATTTGCGGTCCCCCGGCTCTGATGGCGGCCATGACCACCCTGCTGGCCGAAGCCGGGGTGAGCGCGCGGCAGGTCATCATCGAGGATTTTGAAATCCGTTGAGGCCGCCACCGGGCGGCCTCAGCCAACCATTCAACCCACCAAAAACCCATGAGCAAGAAATCGAAAGAACCCGTCACCGAGACAAAACACGAACGCGATCAGGCCACGTTTGAACGACAGCCGGAAAATGCAAAGGAACTGATGAAACTTAAGGATCAGGATGAAAAAACCACGGGTCCCGAGCAGGTCGTCATCACGCGAAAAATCGAGGACAAGGCCCGCAAGTCACAACCGTGATCAAGATCGGAGTGATTTAAACAACACAAGTCCTTGCGCGATGCATTCACCTCTTATTGCCTCTGTAGGAGCGGGTTTATCCCGCGATGTCATCCCTGATCGCGGGATAAACCCGCTCCTACAACGATCCCCGCAGAAGCAAGCTGCGGTCAGGACCCAAAGGAAATGATAACAGACGCGACAACGCCCCAGGCCATCGAGAAACCCCACGCGTTGCCCGGCGATGAGGTGTTGCGAAAACTCGACAGCTCGCTCCGGGGATTGAGCATTGACGAAGCGGTGAAGCGACTCGAAGCCGTCGGGCCGAACCGTCTGCCGGATCCGCCCAGGGAGGGTTTGCTCAAGCGCTTCTTCAAGCACTTCCATGATCTGCTGATTTACATCCTCATTGCGGCGGCGGGCGTCACGGCGGCGCTGGGTCACTGGGTGGATACCGGGGTGATCCTGGGCGTGGTGATCATCAATGCGCTCATCGGCTTCATCCAGGAGGGCAAGGCCGAGCAGGCGCTGGCGGGCATCCGCAAGATGCTTTCCGCCCACGCGCATGCGCGGCGTGGGGGCGATTGGACGGAGATCGAGGCCGGTGATCTTGTGCCCGGCGATATTGTTCGCCTGCGTTCCGGCGATCGCGTGCCCGCCGACCTGAGGCTGATCGAGGCCGTAAATCTCCGGATCGAGGAATCCGCACTCACGGGGGAATCCGTACCCGCCGGTAAGACGACTGATCCCGCCGACACTGACGCGGGCGTGGGTGACCGTCACGGCATGGCCTATTCGGGCACCATGGTGGCCGCTGGTCGTGGTACCGGCGTCGTGACCGCCACCGGGCCGGCCACCGAACTCGGGCGCATCAACCAGATGATTTCCGAAGTGGAGACGCTGGCCACCCCGCTGACCCGGCAGATGAACCGCTTCGGCAAGATCCTATCCATGGTCATAGTGGTACTGGCGGGGCTGATGTGGTTCGCGGGCCGGTTCCTGCACGACTTCACCACCAGCGAGTTGTTCCTGGCAGCCATCGGATTTGCCGTCGCCGCGATTCCCGAGGGACTGCCCGCGATTTTCACCATCACACTGGCGCTCGGAGTCCAGCGCATGGCCCGGCGCAAGGCCATCACCCGCAAGCTCAACGCCGTCGAGACGCTTGGCTCGGTCATGGTCGTTTGTTCCGACAAGACGGGTACCCTCACGCGCAATGAGATGACTGCGCGCGACGTCGTCACATGCGCGGGCCGCTATGCGGTGTCCGGCACGGGCTATCAACCGGAGGGCGAAATCACGCACGGGAACGAAGCGGCGTCGCTCGAACAACACCCCGACCTGCGTGCGTTGATCGAAGTCATGGCCGTGTGCAACGATTCGGAAATCGCGGAGGCGGACGGTCATTGGAAAGTTACGGGTGAGCCGACCGAGGGCGCCTTGCGCACCCTGGCGCGAAAAGCTGGTTTTGAGGACAACGACTACGAGCGCCTGGCGGTGATTCCGTTCGAGTCCGAAAACAAGTTCATGGCCACGCTCAATCGGGTGCCGGGCGGGGGCACCCGCATCCTTTTCAAGGGCGCACCGGATCGCCTGTTGGACCGCTGTCCGCTGCAGGGGCAGGGGGATGATGCGTCTGAGCCGCTCGACCGCGTTTTCTGGGAAAAGCAGATCGAGGAACTCAGCAACCGGGGGTTGCGTGTGCTCGCCGCCGCGGTGCGCGACGTGGACTCCGCAAAAGACGAACTGGGGATGCCCGATCTGGAATCGGACATGGTGTTCCTGGGCCTGGTGGGAATCATTGACCCGCCCCGACCCGAAGCCATCCTGGCCATCAAGGTCTGCCAGCAGGCCGGCATTCGCGTGAAGATGATCACCGGCGACCACGCCGGTACGGCAAAGTCCATCGGCCGTGAGATGGGGATTGGCGACGGCGAGCATGCGGTCACCGGCGCGGAACTCGAGGTGGCATCGGACGAAGAATTGCGCCAGCTCGTGCGCGACCACGATATCTTCGCCCGCACCAGTCCCGAGCACAAACTGAGGCTTGTGCAGGCGCTGCAGGCGAACGGCGACGTGGTGGCGATGACCGGTGACGGCGTTAACGACGCCCCGGCGCTCAAGCGCGCCGACGTGGGTGTGGCCATGGGCATCAAAGGCACGGAAGCCACCAAGGAGGCGGCGGACATTGTGCTGGCCGACGACAACTTCGCCTCCATTGAACGCGCCATCGAGGAAGGCCGCACCATCTATGACAACTTGCGCAAGGCGATCCTCTTCATCCTGCCGACCAACGGAGCGGAGGCGCTGGTCATCCTGATCGCGGTTGTATTCGGCCTCGTGCTGCCCCTTACGCCGGTGCAGATCCTCTGGGTGAACATGATCACATCCGTCACGCTGGCTCTGGCTCTGGCCTTCGAGCCGGCTGAACCGGGGGTGATGAGCCGGCCACCTCGAAATCCGAAGGCGCCGATTCTTGGTGCCGCGTTTCTCTGGCGCATTGGCTTCGTCTCCGTGCTGATCGGCGGCGCGACCATTGCCGTGTTCCTCATCGAAATGCGCCTGGGCCTGCCGGTGGAGCTGGTGCGGACGGTGGCGGTGAACACCCTGGTGTGCGCCCAGGTCTTCTATCTCTTCAACAGCCGGTTCCTGCGCGAATCCAGTTTGTCATTCCCGCGGCTGTTCACCAACCGTGCCGTGTGGATGGCGGTCGGGGTCCTCGCGGTGCTGCAACTGGTGTTTGTCTATGCGCCGTTCATGCAGCGACTGTTTGGTTCCACCTCCTTGGAACTCCGCCATTGGCTCGTGCCGCTGGGCATCGGGCTGGCGGTTTTCCTGCTCGTCGAAGCCGAGAAGGCCATCTTTCGACGTTTTGACACGGCCGAGAAACCATCGGATCCTTCCCCGGAGGACGATGCTGACGCTGAGCGCGACCAATCGGAACGGGCCTATGCCTTGTGGGAAAAAGCCGGACGCCCCGACGGGCGGGAGTTGGAGTTCTGGAATCAAGCCGAGGCCGAACTCGCCGCTGAAAGCAACGCGTCCAAACCACCCGGGACTTCAGGGTCGGGAAGGTCTGCGTGACCGGATGAAGGAATTCGCCTCAGGGTTGGACCGCCCCAGGGGAAGCTCAACTCACTTGCCAGGATTCATTGGGGATGGCGGCACCCATGCCTCCCTCCCGCCGGGATGCTTACGAGTAGGGTTTGATCCCATAGCATGAACGAATGCTTTCTGGCACCATGCTCTCAGGGTAAATCCGCACTGCTTCCGTCCGGGGAAGTTGGTTTTCGCAGATCTCTTCCCTGGACGAAGAACCAGCCGTCATGGACCCATACCTCACCCGCTATCTCAATGACCATCTCGCCGGATCCTCCTGCGCCCTTTTGCTGATTCAGGAGCTCGCCGACCGGCATGAAGCACCGGAAGCACGGCAGTTTTTCCTTCAACTCAAGGAAACCGTTACTGCCGACCGGTCACTGCTGGAAGATCTGCTGGAGAGGATGGGGCAGAATCCAAGCTCCGTCCTTAAGGTGGCAGGCGGGATCGCGGCGCGCATTGGCGGCATCAAATTGATGTGGGAAAAAATTGAACCCGGTAAACTCGGCTTGTTCGAAGCGTTGGAGGTGCTCGCGCTGGGCGTGCAAGGCAAGCGCCTGCTATGGGTGGCGCTCAGGGAAATCGTCGCCTGGTTTCCCGAATGGAGTGGCATCGATTTTGCGCAGCTGGAGGGACAGGCGATACAACAACGCGATCACATCGAGTTCTGGAGGATCAAGGCAGCCAGGGGCGTTCTGGCTGATGAGGAACGCAGGATCAAAACGAACGAAGTGGCAGGACCCAGGGAATAATCCGAAGCTTTTATGGCCCTTGTATTCGAATGCATCCAAACCGACGGCATCGCCGAGCTTTCCTATCTGGTCGGCGATGACTCCACGGGCGTCGCTGCGGTCATTGATCCGCGGGCGGACGTGGATTGCTATCTCGAACTTGCCCGCACGAAGCAGGTTTCCATCACGCATATTTTCGAGACGCATATCCACGCCGATCTGGTCAGCGGGGCGCGAGAGCTTCAGGCGCGGGTCGGGTCCGCGAAGATTTTCGTCAGTCACGAAGGCGGGGCGCGCTACGGCTTTGCCCAGGAGCCCATCCATGACGGGGATCGTTTCAAGTTCGGCTCTGCGCTGATCACCGTTCGCCACACCCCCGGCCACACCCCGGAGCACGTCTCCTATCTGATCGCGGGGAAGGATCATCCCGGGACGCCCTGGGGGGTGCTGACCGGGGATTCGCTTTTTGTCAGCTCCGCCGGGCGCCCCGATCTGCTCGGTAGTGCCCAGGCGAAGAAACTGGCCGGAAAACTTTTTCACACCTTGCGGGACTTCTATCTGAAGTTGGACGATGGAGTGATCATTTATCCGGGTCATGGCGCCGGTTCGCCGTGTGGTGCGGACATTGGCGAGCGTCTCAGCAGCACGATCGGCCATGAGCGACGCTTCAATGCGTTCCTGCAGTATGAGGATGTGAGAAGCTTCACGGACTACGCGCTCTCCACCGCGCCGCCCACGCCGACCTACTATCCCCGGATGAAAAAGGTAAACGCGAAAGGCCCGGAGATCATCGGGAACCTTCCCGATGTGCGCGGGCTGCCCCCGGACTTGTTCAAGAAGGCCATCAAGCAGAAGGACCATGTGCTCATTGACACCCGCATGATGCTGGCCTTTGGCGGCGGGCATATCCGGGGGGCGCTCAGTATCGGGGGCAAGCCGATGCTGTCGATATGGGCCGGGTGGCTGCTGGATCCCAAGAAACCGCTCCTGCTGGTCCTGGAGTCCGACGATCAGCTCAATGATATCGTCTGCTATTTCGTCCGCACCGGCTATACCCGGTTTGCCGGCTACCTGGTCGGTGGCATGACGGCTTGGAACAACGCCGGTCTGCCGCTGCAATCGGTCGGGCAGATGACGGTGCATGAAGTCAAACGCGCAGGCAAGCGGCTGCAGCTGCTCGATGTGCGCTCTCCGGATGAATGGAAGGACGGTCACATCCCGAATGCCCGCCATATCTTTCTCGGCGAACTGCGCGAGCGTCTCGGGAAACTTGACCGGACCAAGCCGACGGCGGTGTATTGCGACAGCGGGTACCGCGCGAGCATCGCGACCAGTATTCTTCAACAGGCAGGATTTGGGTCCGTCTGCAACATCCCCGGAAGCTGGCAGGCATGGAAGGAAGCGGGTTTCCCGGTCGAGGGAGACCAGCAGAAGGAGACGAAATGAAGGTTCTTCTGACCGGCCTGGCCCTGTTGCCCCTGTCCGCCGCGGTCGCCGCGGAACCGGGCGTTAACGCGCTCGATTATTCGGGGCCCGCCTGGTCGCCCTATGTGGTGGGGGCGGGCATTGGGGTCCTCTCATGGCTGACCTTTTATCTTTCAGACAAGCCGATCGGTGCCTCCTCGTTCTACGCGCACCTTGCAGGTTTTATCGGAAAGCGCATCGCCCCGCGGCGTACGAAGTCGCTCACCTATTTCAAAGACAAGCCACCACGGGTGGGTTGGGGGTTTGTCTTCGTGGTGGCCACCATTGTGGGCGGTGCCATCGCGGCGCTGACGGGGGGAGAGTTCACCAACGAATGGCTGCCGCCCATGTGGGAGGCACGTTTCGGTGACGGCATTGCCCTGCGGGCGTCGATCGGATTTGTCGGCGGCCTGCTCATGGCTTTGGGCGCACGGCTGGCGGGCGGTTGCACCAGCGGCCACGGCATCAGCGGCACCCTGCAACTCAACCCCGGGTCATGGATCGCTGTGATCTGTCTCTTCATTGGCGGCATCGGGGTGGCCATGCCGCTGTATCTCCGGTGAGGAGCCATGAATGCTTCCCCTAAAACCCGTCCGCCACCCGCCGGGCGACCCGTGTCTTCGGTGGCGGCTCCGCCGCAGTTGATCACCGGCGTGCTCTTCGGTCTGGCGTTTGGCTTCCTCCTGCAGAAAGGCGGGGTTGGAAAATTCAACGTACTCCTCGGTCAACTGCTGCTCCAGGACTTCACCGTCGCGAAGGTCATGGTCACGGCGATCGTGGTGGGCATGGTCGGCGTCTTCACGCTGCACCACTTCGGCAAGGTGAACCTGCACCTCAAGCCCACGCGAATCGGGGCCAACCTCACCGGGGGGCTGCTGTTCGGCGCAGGCTTTGCGCTGTTGGGTTATTGTCCCGGCACAGTGGCCGTCGCGCTGGGACAGGGCAGCTGGGACGCGCTCTTCGGCATGGTCGGTTTGGTCGCGGGCTCGTGGATTTTCGCCGAGCTGTCCGGATGGAGCAAGCGGACGATCGAGAAGTGGGGCGATCTCGGCAAAGTCCAGCTGTCCGATCTGCTGCCCGTCCCGCGCGGAACGCTCGTGGGAATCATTGCGGTTCTGCTTATCGTGGGATTGTTCGTATTGGAAAGGGCATTTCCCCGATGACGGTCCAGGGAACACAGGGACGGAACGGCCGGCTGTTCCCACCGGGAGGGATGATTGTGCGCGAGCGGGAGCCGATGAATCTTGAAATGCCGTTTGGCTCGCTCGACGGGTTCATCACCCCCGTGGACCGTTTTTTTGTGCGCAACCATTTTTTGATCCCCCAGATCGACGTGAAGACCTGGCGGTTGAAGATTGAAGGCGAGGTCGAAACGCCGTTTGAACTGACTTATGACGAACTGAGGGAGATGGAGTCCCGCACCATCGTTGTGACGATGGAATGCGCAGGCAATGGTCGCGCCTTTCTCACCCCTGCCGCCAGTGGGGCGCAATGGGAGCGCGGCGCGGTGGGCAATGCGGAATGGACCGGCATCCCGCTCGAAGGGGTGCTCCGTCGCGCGGGTTTGAAGCGCACGGTGAGCGAAGTAGTCCTGGAGGGTGCGGACCGGGGTGAGATCATGGACCCGCCGGGACCGGCGGGGATAATTCATTATGCTCGGAGCATGACGCTGAAGAAGGCGAACGAAGATGTGCTGCTCGCCTTCAAAATGAACGGAGAGGA
>JBGTGS010000279.1:0-2851 GCA_041746615.1 Opitutaceae bacterium
GCCGCTTCATCGCCGAGAGCCGGTCGCGCGACGAAATCGTCCTGGCCACCAAGTTCGCGTTCAACGGCTCTGCAAGTCCTTTGAACCCGGGCTCACAGGTCGCGGGCAATCCGAATGCAGGGGGGGCCGGATCCAAGAACATTCATCGCGCCCTCCATGCCTCCTTGAAACGACTGGGCACTGATTTTATCGATCTTTACTGGATGCATATCTGGGATGGGGTCACCCCGGTGAAAGAGATCGTGCAGACACTCGGTGACCTTGTCAGGGCGGGTAAGATTCGTTATTACGCGCTTTCGGACATGCCCGCCTGGTTGGCGATGAAAGCGGCTACCATCGCATCCGAGCGGCGCATCCCCGGACCGATCGCGATGCAGTTGGAGTACTCGCTTGTCGCCCGGGACATCGAGCGCGAGCACCTCCCGGCAGCGAGCGAGGCGGGGATGGCAGTCATGCCCTGGAGCCCGCTGGCAGGAGGTTTCCTATCCGGCAAATACCGCCGCGATACGGAGCACGACACCGGTCGGTTGAGCGGTGCCAATCCTTTCGGCGACAGCAAATTTACCGATCGCAACTGGGACATTCTCGACGTGGTTAGATCCATTGCCGCCGAGCATGACCGCCCGCCCGCGCAGATCGCGCTGGCTTGGGTGATGGCACGCCCGGGCGTCACCTCGACGATCATCGGTGCAAACACTTTGGCACAATTGCAGGACAATCTCGCCGCAGTGGAGATCACCCTGACCGCCGATCAGATGACCCGCCTGAACGATTCGAGCGCGCCGGTGCCGGGTTTCACCGATAGCCTGGCCGCTCCATTCATCCGAAGAATGGTATTCGGCGGCAACGATGTGCGGGGCTGGGGAGAATAACGGATAATGGCCCGTCCCTCTGTTATATTTTTGTTATATTGGGGTGGACTGGGCGCGGTCCGTTTGGTTGTTTTCCTGCCAGCACCCATCCCATGTCATCCATTGTTACCAAGCTGCGAGTCATCCTCCTGTCCCTGCTCGTGCCTTTGTTAGCCTCCTGTGTGAGCACGAAGGAAATTCCGCTTTCCGATCCTTCCGCGGTACGCGGCAAGAGTGGACTTCGAACCGAGCGGGAACGCCCGGGCTTTGCCGCAGTGACAGCCGGTAAGGCGACGGGCGCTGCCTTTGGTGCCATCGGCGGGGCGATCGCGGGAGCGGCGATGGTGTCCTCGGGGAACGCGATCGTTAGCGAGAACGGCATCGAGGATCCGGCGAACTGGATCGGACAGGAGCTGGCGGCGTCGTTGAAAAGCAAACACGGCGCGAGCATCAAGGGGACGCGAAAAGTGACGGATGAAAAACCGGAGGCCATCGCCAAGGCGTGCTCGGACGCTGATTTCGCCTTGGATGTCAGGACGATCAACTGGTCGCTTGCGTATTTTCCGGTGAACTGGGGCACTTACCGTGTCATCTATTCCGCGCAATTGCGGATAATCGACTGCAAATCGGGTGAGGTTGTCGCGCAGGGGTTCTATGCGCGGTTGCCGGAGAAGAGTGACGATTCCCCCGATTGGGACGAGCTGGTTGAGAAAGACAATGCGGCGAGGCTGAAAAAGGAACTGAAGATTGGCGCGCAGGAAGCGTTGCATCATTTCAAGAGGAACATCCTGCAGCTGTAGGGGTGGAACCGCGGAGAATCCGGTTAGAATCCGGATAGGCTTTTTACGGCAGGGTCAGAGTGTGCGGTTGCGAGTCGGAGGCGTGTTGGGCTTTGAGGGTTTGGGTTTTTCCGTCGTGGGCGACGGTGATCTCGTAGTCACCGTAAAAGCCGCGGGTTGCGTAGGTGCCTTCGGCGTCGGTGCGGCCTTCGGCATCGGTCCACCAAGTCTTGGTGACGAGTTCGGCGTACGCGATGCCGTTGGGGCGCATGGTCCAGTCTTTTTGCCACATGGCGGCGCTGGGGAACCAGTGTTCGGGCTCCCAGAAGCCCCACTGCACGAAGCCGGTGGTGGTGGGGTGGCTGAAGACGGCGGTCATGAAATCGCGGGTGTAGCGGGCCTTGAAATCCTCGTCGTTGCTGTTGATGTCGAACTCCGTGATCAGGATGGGCAGGCCGAGGGTCGAGAAGTGGTCGAGTCGCTCGAGCACGCGGGGGATGCCGGGGGGCGTGCCGCCGATGTGGGCCTGCTCGCCGATGCCGTGGACGGGGGCGCCGTTATCGATGAGGAATTTGACGTTGTCATAGAATTTCTCGCTCGGGGAGTCGGGGCCCTCGCCGTGGAACATGGTGTAGTCGTTGAGAAAGAGTTTGGTGTCGGGCTCGCCGGCGTGGGCGGCCTTGAACCAGTCCACCATGACGTCGCGGCCGAGAATGCGCATGAGGTCGTTGTGAGCGTAGGGCTCGTTGATGACGTCCCACTCCTCGAACCAGCCCTTCATGATACGGGTTTGCTCCTCGACGTGGTCGAGAACGGCCTGGCGGAGGAAGTCGGGCTGGTCTTGGTTCTCGCGCATTTTGCGCGGCATGTGCTGCCAGGAAGGCCAGACCATGACGTGGCCGCGGGCGGTGAAGCCGCGCTCGCGCACCCAAGCGATGGCTTCTTTCAGGACGTCGCCTCTTTGTTCCTGCGGAACGCCGATCCAGCGGCCCCACTTCATCTCGTTGCCGAAGACGATTTGGTTAAAATGTTTGGTCAGGACCTCGCGGTATTTGCGCGAGGTGGGGTCGTCGCCGACGAGGCGGTGGGCCTGGACCTCGGTGCCCCAATTGAAGGCGTTGCGGGTCATGCGAACCTGCACCTCGGCGTCGGGCACGGGGCGGCCGGCGGCGTCGAGCACGCGGACGGCGAGTTCGCCCTTGCGATGTTTCTCGATGCGCT
>JBGTGS010000280.1:0-9216 GCA_041746615.1 Opitutaceae bacterium
CGGCGTGGCCCTCGCCGCCGCCGTGGCCTGCGGCTTGAAGGCTGCAGGTCTTGAACCGGTCCTGCTCGGCGTGCTGCCGACCCCCGCAGTCGCCCGTGCCGTACGCACGAGTGGCGCGGTCCTCGGCGTGGTCGTCACCGCCTCGCACAACCCCGCCGCAGACAATGGCATCAAGTTTTTCAGCGGCACCGGCATCAAGCTGACCGACGCCGACGAGGTTGCAATCGAAGCCCTGCTGCCCGACGACCCGCGGCCGGCGCCACCCGGTGCCCATGCCCGTTTCGACGCGGCCCCGGATTACATCGCGGCGACGCAGATGTTGCTGCCCCCCGGATCGCTGGCAGGCTGGCGCATCGTGCTCGACACCGCGCATGGGGCGACCTGCGGGACCAGCCCGGTCGTCCTCCGCGGCCTGGGTGCCGATGTGACCGGACTGGGTGACGCCCCCGACGGCCACAACATCAACGACGGGGTCGGCAGCGAACATCCGGAGCAACTCGCCGACCGGGTGAAGGCCGTGGGTGCGCGCCTTGGCATTGCCCATGACGGCGACGGCGACCGTTGCATCCTGTGCGATGAACTGGGCGACGTGCTCGACGGTGATGAAATTCTGACCCTGCTGGCGCTGCATGCATTGCGGGAAGGCCGGCTGGTTGCCAACGAACTGGTGGTCACCGTGCAGAGCAATCTCGGGGTGGATGCCGCCCTGGCCGCCGCCGGTGGCCGGGTGGTCCGCACGGATGTGGGCGACCGCTATGTCATTGAGCGCATGCTGGCCGATGGGGCCACCCTCGGTGGCGAGTCGAGCGGTCACATCATCTGTTCGGAGATTTCCCCGACGGGCGACGGTCTGGTGGCCGCCCTGAAGGTACTGGGGGTCATGCTGGCCACCGGCGAGCCGCTCTCGGTCCTTCGCAAGGTGCTCCGCAAATTTCCACAACGGTCGCTGGCTCTGCGGGTACGCGAGAAAAAGCCCCTCGCCACCCTGCAGGCCCTGCCTGCCGCGATCAATGCGGTGGAAGCCGGCTTCGGATCGCAGGGGCGGGTGCTGGTGCGCTACTCGGGCACGGAGTCGAAGCTCCGGCTGCTGGTCGAAGGACCGGATGAAGACGCGGTGGTTGCAGCGCTGGCCCGCCTGGAGACCGCCGCGCGTTCCGACCTCGAAGTCGGCTGACTAACGGTTCCATGTCTGCACAAAAAAGCCCGCGCCGGGAAAGCGCGGGCTTTGCAAAGGGGTGGGGGATGCGGGCTCAGGCCGCCGCCACGATCTTCACGCTCTTCACCTCGACCCGTTCGATCGGGGTGCTTTTCTCGCCGCCGCCGCCGGACTTGGTCGGCACGTTGGCGATGCTTTCGAGCACACTGTCACCAGCCACAAGTTGACCGAAGGCGGTGTACTGGCGGTCCAGAAAGCTGGCCTCGCCGTGGCAGATGAAGAACTGGCAGCCGGCGCTGTCGGGGCTCGCGGAGCGGGCCATGGAGATGACGCCGCGTACGTGCGGCTTGTCGTTGAACTCGGCCTTTACCTTGTAACCGGGGTCACCCGTCCCGGGCATGCCGCCGGCACCCGCCTTGGTGTTGGGGCATCCGCCCTGGATCATGAAGCCCTTGATGATGCGGTGGAATGCCGTGCCATCATAGAACCCCTGGCGGGCAAGCTTCTTGAAATTTTCGACGGTCTTGGGCGCGACGTCCGGCCAGAAGGCCAGGGTCAGGTCGCCGTAGCTCGTGCTGATGATCGCGTGTTCATTGACAGTGGGTGTACTCATGGAACCCCCAGCATCGGGTTCGCAAGCGGGACGCGGCAAGACCCATTTTCCCGCGGGGCCGCGGGGGGGGTGAAAATCGGTCTTTGCGCGGATCGCGCCCGTCTGTTCAGTGAGGGGATGCCGTATTTCGATCACAACGCCACCACGCCCCTCGCATCGGTTGCGCGGACGGCCTGGCTGCAGGCCGCGGACGAAGCCTGGCACAATGCCTCCAGCCCCTACCGCGCCGCCGCCCGGGTCAGGCTCCGGCTCGATGCCGCCCGCGAAACCCTGGCCGGTCTGCTCGAGTGCGACCCTGCCTGCATCGTTTTCACCTCCGGTGCCACCGAGGCGGCCCACGCGATCATCGTCCACCTCGCCGCCACCCTTCCGGTGGAGGCCCGCCTCGCTGTTAATCCCACGGAGCATCCCTGCGTCCTCGCTGCAGCCGGGGCCCTTTTTCCCGGCCGCATCACTCCGCTTCCGCTGACTCCTGACGGCATCGCGGCCACCGAGCCGGTAGGTCAACTAATAGCTGACCAATTAGCCGGCGGCCGCGGGGCGGTGGTCGTGATGGCGGCGAACAACGAGACCGGTGTCTTGCAACCCTGGCGCGAACTCGCGAAGCGGTGCACGGAGGCGCGTGTTCCGTTGGTGTGCGATGCCGCCCAATGGATCGGAAAGCTGCCAGCGGCGGGCCTGGGCGCGGTCGATTGGGTCTTTGGTTCCGCCCACAAGTTCGGCGGACCCAAGGGCACGGGGTTTCTCAAGTTTCCTGCCACGGCCGGAAACTTTATTATCCGGCCTGGTGGAGCCCAGGAAAGGGGACATCGCGCGGGCACGGAGAACCTGCCGGGCATCGCTGCCATGGTGGCGGCGCTCGTGGAAGCCGAGCAGCGCAAGGTGTTCCTCGAAACCGACCGGCAGTTGCTGCGGACCACCTTCGAACAGGCGGTGATGGTCGCCGTGCCCGGCGTGGAGATCGTCGCGGCAGGTGCGGAACGTCTCTGGAACACGATTTCTCTCATCATGCCGCATACGGAGAATCACCGCTGGGTCGCCCAGCTTGACCGGCGCGGTTTCGAGGTCTCCACGGGCTCGGCTTGTGCCACCGGCAAGGACGGCCCATCGCATGTCCTCGCCGCACTCGGCGTGTCACCCGATCGCGCCCGCCGGGTCATCCGGGTCAGCGCAGGGTGGGACACCACCGTGGAAGATTGGACCGCACTCGCCACCGCCTTCCGGGAGGTTGACGCGGACCTGCGGGCGACGGCCAACCCTGCGGTGGTTAGCGGCTGATCACCCGCATCGTATGCGCATCCGCCGGATCAGTCTGCAGCACTTCCGCAACATTGCCTTCGCCTCACTGGAGTTGACGGGCGAGCGGCAGTTCCTGTCCGGCGCGAACGGGCAGGGGAAGTCCAACCTGATCGAGGCCGCCGGTTTCATCACCGCGTTGCGTTCCTTTCGCACCGCGGATCCGAAACTCCTCATCGCCCATGGCCAGCCGGAAGCCTCGCTGGTGTGTGAGGTGGAGCACGAACGGCGCGGCCCCACCACGCTGACCATCAAGTTGCGATCCGGGGCCAAGGAAGTGTGGGCGGACCAGGAGCGGGTCACCCGGTTGGCCGACCACCTCGGACACTTTCCGACGGTGGTGCTCTCATCGCAGGACCAGCAGCTCATCCGTGGTTCGCCCGGCGGGCGCCGGCGCTGGCTCGACCTGACGCTGGCGGCGATGGATCCCGGCTACCTGAACGCCTTGCAGGGATATCATCGCGCGCTCGCGGAAAGGAACAGCCTGCTCAAAAAAGGGGGGGCGGCGGATCAGTTGCTGGCCTTTGAGTATCCGCTCGCTGAGTACGGAGTCGCCCTGATGGCCGCCCGGACCGCCGGGCTGAAAATTCTGGCGGATGACCTCACCCGGGCCTATGCGGAGATTGCCGGCTCGGCCGAGCCCGCCGGGTTTGCCTATGCACCGGATTTTGCCGGTGAGGGAACAGCCGCGCTGTTGGCGCGGTTCGCTTCCGGGCGTGCACGGGACGGGCAGGCCCGCACCACGCTGACCGGGCCGCATCGCGATGATTTTGATTTTACCCTTCAGGAACGCGCGGCCAAGGACTTCGCCTCCGAGGGACAGCAACGCTCCCTGGTGCTCTCGCTGCGTCTGGCGCAGGCCGCCTATTTTCAGCGCCGCAGCGGGGTGGGTCCGACCTTGCTGGCTGACGACGTGCTCGGTGAACTTGATCCGGACCGGCGCCGGCGGTTCTGGGCGGCGGTTCCAGCGGGAACGCAGGTGGTGGCCACGGGCACCGAGCCACCTGCCGGCGGACCGGAAGCGGAGTCCTGGCAGATATTCATGGTGGCGGCGGGCAGGTTCGAACCCAATGTGGCCAGATGATCACGCTTGCCGACCTCAAGGTGACGGAGCTGGCGTCACGGTTATCCGGTTGGAGCTTCAAGCCCTCGCATGCCGTCCGGTTGTTGCGGTCGTATTATCTGGGTGGCGGGGAAATCCCTTGGGAAAACCTGCGCCTGCCCGCTGGTTTGCGGACGCGGCTGGAGGCGGAATTTTCAGCGGGGAGCATGCAGCCGGTGACCCGGCAGGTGGCGGAGGATGGCACCACCAAGCTCCTGCTGCGGCTGGCGGACGGACGGACCATTGAGTCGGTGATGATGACGGATTTCCGCGACGACCGGGTCGCGGGTTGCGTGTCGTCGCAGGTTGGCTGTGCGATGGGCTGTGATTTTTGCGCCACGGCGCAGGGAGGCTTTGCGCGCAATCTCACGGCCGGGGAGATCGTGGAGCAGTTCCTGCATTTGCGGCGCGAGGCGCGTGCGGCCGGGAAGCGGCTGCAGACCCTCGTGTTCATGGGCATGGGTGAGCCGATGCTGAATCTGGACAACGTGCTCGAGGCGGTGCGGCGCATCGCCGGGCCCGAGCTGGGCGCGCTTGGGTGGCGGCAGGTGACGGTTTCGACGGTGGGGATCATCCCGGGAATCGATGCCATGGCGGCGTCAGGCCTGAACATTCACCTGGCGGTTTCGCTCCACGCGCCCGATGATGCGACACGGGCGCGACTGCTCCCGATGGGAAAACGATTTCAGGCGCAGGACATTCTAGTGGCAGCGGATCGTTACCAAGCGACAACCGGCCGTCCGGTGACGATTCAGTATTGTTTGCTCAAGGACGTGAATGATTCGCCGGATCAGGCGCAGCTGTTGGCGGACCTGCTCGATGGTCGGCGCATGCATGTGAACCTGCTGCGCTACAATCCCACGGGAGCGGGCCTGAGCGGGGCGGCCTACGAACCCTCGTCCGACGCGGTCGCCGACGCATTCATCGCGGGCTTGCGCGCACGCGGTGTCATCACTCACTTCCGCCGCCCCCGAGGTCGCGACATCGACGCCGCCTGCGGCCAGCTGCGCCGCAGGGCGGGGAGTGCGTGAAGCCTCGTTCCGGCTGAATCATCAACGCAATCGCAGGTCACCCACCCGGGTGATCGACGATGTGTTTCTGCAGGAGCGCGCGGATGGTCATTTGCTCGATACAGATGACCAAATGTCCGCCTCTTTCGAAACGGACCAGCCTTGCACTTGGAATCGCCGAGGCGGCGAATTCGGCGTTGTGGAAAAGCTGCAGCGTGTCGTCGGCGGCATGAAAAATCAGTGTTGGTGCCCGGATCGAGGCAATCCGCTCATTCGGCATCACCGCCTGATTGTCGAAGGCTACCCCGGCGGACCGTGGGGAAACGGGGTTCATATGATCAATAATCTGGTCGACCAGTTCCCGTTGTCCGGGCGCGAGGTCGGCAATGACCTCATCCGTGGCTCCCATCAGCTTCATGAACGGCTTCCTGAACAGCTTGGTGACCGCCCAGTAGAGCGAGTCATGCTTAAAGATCGTCGTCAGCCGGTCGCCTTTCCGGTTGGCCTGCTCCTGGTCGGGAGCGGCGGATGCAGCGACGCCTGCGGAGATGAGGGTCAGTGAGGACACCCGCTCCGGATGCAGGATCGCAAATAACAGGGCCGAAGGACCACCGTGTGACATGGCGACGACGGCAGCCTTTTTGACACCCAGCTGATCAAGGAGGTGCGCGTAGGCATGGGCCTGGTCGTCGAAAGTGGCCTGCGCACGGAAGGTCGATTGCAAGTATCCAAAACGTGAAGGCGCAATCCATCGGAATTGCTCACCCAGGACCGCCTGTACCATGAGTTCGCCCTGATCGAACCCACCGCCGCTTCCATGGATTACGAGGACTGGCGGGCCTGAACCGCCCTGGGTATACTCGATGTCCCCATGGGGTGAAGGTATGACGGCACTCTTGGCGCGGATGCGTTCATACGCCCGATGCATATCCCGATAATAGAATGCCGAGACAAAGGCCATGACCGCGACCCCTGCCATGGCACTTCCGATCAACATTCCCTTGAGTGGCTTGTTCACTGCTTGGAACTGTTGATCGTACCCCCCCCGGAGCTCCCAGGCGGGAAATTCCAAGTCCGACTGGCTGCTAGGGCTGCTTGCGCAGGGGCAGTCGCAGCATCGTGTCGGTCTCCCGGCCGCCCCGGAAATTGGCACCGGAAGCAATCCACAGGGCACCGTCGAACAGGACGAGCTGCGAGGCGTGGCGGCCCTCGGGCATGTCGGGCCAGCGGGTCCATTTCCCGGTGAGTGGATTGATGCCTTCGACGACGGACTTGGCCAGATTGGAGTAACCGACTTCGCCGCCCGCGATGACCAGCTCGTCTCCCACCACGGTGGCCATGCATCCGGCGCGCGGGGTGGGGATGTTGGATTCGGGTGGCAGGGTGCTCCATGTCATGGTGGCCAGGTCCAGGATGTCCACTTGCTGGCGCACATCGCCCATCACGCCATCCTTGCCGGATCGCCGCCCGCCGGCGGCGATGAGCTTGCCGTGGATGACGCCGGCTTGAAAGTGGTCACGCTCCGTGGGGGCATCGGGCAGGATCTGCCATTCGCCGGTTGCGGGGTTGAAGCGGTCGACCCAGGGAACCCAGCCCGAGCGGTGACCGTCGGTGATGCCCGAAACCAGGTAGATCCATCCATCGTGAAGGACCGCCCCGGCACCGCCGCGGCGACGACCTTCAGGAATCTCGATGCCCTTTTCCCAGGTGTTCGTGGCGGTGTCGAAGAGATAGACGTGCGGCACGGGGGTTTCGCCCGGAAAGCGGCCCTCCATCGCGCCTGCGCAAACGATCTTCGTTCCCCAGGTAACGCCTTGAAAGTGGTGCAGGTCGACCGGCTGCTCGGCGACGGTGGTCCAGGCACCGGTCTTTGGATCGTAGGCTTGCACGGGTGGCAGTCTGCGCCCGCCCAGCAGGTAAAGTTTGCCGCCGAGTTCAGCGAACGCTCCTTCATGCCGCATGATGACCTCGCCGGAGGCCGGCTTGACGAAAGCCCATTCACCACAGCCGCCACAGCCTTGATCGAGTTTGGTTGCGGCATGTTCGTCGGCGGTGAGGAAGGCGGCCGGCAGGCAGGCTGCAAGGATGAAGGATACGAGGCGGTGGGGACGAACGGTCATGGCGGGTATTGGGTTGATTGTGGCCTTTGGGTGAACGGAAGGATCAGGTAAAACAGTATACCTGTAAGGAATGCATCGGCATTCGATCCGGCACGGGATCGAAGCCCATTTTTGATGGATAAGATCATGGTGCCAAGAACGATTTGGGAGAGGAAATTCTGATCCGCTGATCCGATCCCCTGATCACTGCCGGGCGGTCCAGCGGATGGCTTCGCGGAGGTGGGTGACGAAGGCGGGTTCGACGTAGGATTCGCGGGTGTGGCCGAGGGCGGTGTAGAAAACACGATAACCATCGTCCCTTATATGTGCCTTATCCAGCCATTTAAATTCATGCGGAACACCATGATCCTGCAAGCCGGTCGGCAAGTTTTGCCCTCGCTTCACTCAAGGGCCTTGGCCGGCTCGCGGGCACCGCGCTCGAGCATGGCACCCGTGACCGCATCCGAATCCCAGCCGCGATTAAAGTCGGCCCCCGTCATTCTCCAGCGATGGACATTCAGCGGGAACGGGCTGCGCAGGCGTTCATTCATCTCGACGGGTACGAGCATCCGCCCCACCTGGCGATACGCGAGGAAGGTTGTGTCCACATGTGCTCCACGCGTGCCCTCGAAGCCATCCACCGTCAGGTGAACGCGAAACAGGCGGTCGTTGTCCGGATGAATCCAGAGCACCACATCATCCTGGGGTGAAAAGCCAAACCCGGGACGCAAGGTGGTCAGCAAGCGACGATAGGTGACCCCGTCCTCCCGGCGATCCTCCAACCGGATAAACTCCGCTCCACGCATCGCGAGAAACGACGGACCAAGGTGAAATAGCTGGGTCGCGTCAGCGGTCATGGCGGAGGCCTCGCGCGTGGCTTGGTCAGATTCAAGCATGCCGTTGATGTAAACCTCAACGGTCTCAGGTGTGCGCACGACCTTCTTGGTTCCCTCAGGCCCCGTCCAGAGCACGCTGTAAAGTTGTTCTGACGGACGGATTCGTTCCTGTGAACGCTCCCGTAACGCCCCGTCTGCCACCAAAGGTTGGACACGCTGGACGAGAAAATTCCACGTGCCGTCCACCGAGAAGTTCAGGTCCTGCGCCCACTCCCGCACATCCCCCCCGTGCGCCTCCAGGCATCGGCTGAAGATGGCGTGCGCCTCCAGTCCATCGTCGAAACGAGGGTTGGAATCAGCCTTCGGGAACGACGCGCAGCCGCCTAGCAGGAGTGCCGATGCCATCGCGATGGCTACCGGTGATCGCGACATGAAATAAGTAAAGGACATGCCATATCCTGTCCCTCACCCGACGAAAAGCAATCACCTGGCAGGGCCTCCATCTGTCTGTCATTGGCTCCGTGGGGGGGCTATCGCCAGATCAAAAGTAGGGTGGAGTGGGACGATCAGGGGGTTGCGGGGAGCACGATCACGCGGGTGGCGCGGTCGGGGCCGAGGTAGGTGCGGGCGAGGGCGTCGACCTCCGCTTTCGTGATGGTCTCAAAGTCGCTGGTGCGGGTCCGGGACCAGTCGAGCCGCTGCGGGTGTTCCTGGGCGCTGGCCAGGACGGAGCCCAGCCAGTAGCCATTGGTGCGGGCGGACTCGCGGATGCTGGTGAGCACGGGCAGGCGGGCGCGGTTGAGTTCGTCCTCGGTGACGCCTTTGCTGGCGAGGTCGGCGGCGATGTCTACGATGATGTCGGCAATCTCGCCGGCGCGGCCCGGGTCGACGGTGACGTTGGCCATCATGTAGCCATAACCATGATACGTGTCACTGGAGGAGTTGCCGGCGCCGGGGCTGTAGGCATCGCCGAGCTCATCGCGGACCTTCTGGCGGAGACGGTCGCTGAGCACCTCGCCGAGTAGGGCCAGGCGGCGGCTGACGCCCACCTCGCGGGCGTCGGTGGTCGCCCAGTAAAGGGCGACGATGCCCTTGGGAATCTCG
>JBGTGS010000281.1:0-10192 GCA_041746615.1 Opitutaceae bacterium
GGCACGCCAAAGAACACCCCGGTGGCGTCCAGGCCGACTCCGGCATCCACCAGCAGGGGCCCGGCCAGGGCACCCATCGCCTCGAAGCCCGCCCCGGCAGTGAGCGCAAAGCCCAAGCCCAACCAGGTCGTCCGGGTGCGAACGGCGGCCAGCAGCGTACGTGCAAACATCGACCACGATGACCTCCCCACTGCGGCGGGCCGGGATTCGTTCAGCGCGGAGTTCCAGAGAAAGATAACCGTGATCCAGATGGCCAGCAGCAGGGCCAGCAGCACCGCCTGCCAACCGAAATGATTAGCCAGCAAAATGGCACCGCCACCGAACAGTCCCCGTCCAAGCAGCATGCCGGCCTGCATGGCTCCATTGAGCCAGCCGCGCTGGGCCGGGGCCACTGTGGTCACGGCCAGGGCATCAATCGCCACATCCTGAGTCGCGGCAAAAAAGGCATGGGCCAGCAACAGGACAATCCAAACCGTGAGGTGTTGCATCGGATCCAGCCAAAGCAGCGGCACCAAACATGCCCCCATCGCGAGCTGGGCCGAAATCGCCCAGTGCCGGAAACCCCAGCGCTCGCTGCGCAGCGCATCGACGAGGGGTGCCCAGAGAAATTTCCCAACCCAGGGCAGCACCAGCAGCGCGGTGATCATGGTGATGCGCTCCACCGCCACGCCCTCGGCGCGGAGCAGCGTGGGCAGCGCCCACCAGATGAAGCCAATCGGAGCACCCTCGCTGAAATACAGCAGGGCGAAAATCCAGACCGGTCGGCGAACGGTACCTGCGGCCGGGGAAACCATGCCCCACCCTTTCACAACGATACGCGGTTGAAAAGCCCCCAAGCCCGGATGCCTTCGCCGCCCTCTGGTTGAACTTGGGTTCAATCATCGTAAAAGGATCGATCCGAGTGCCCGCGATTCCACGCAAATGCCCCACCCTCCGGTTCATTCATATGAAATCGCGTCGATTAGTGGCTGACCCTCTGGAGTAAATGGAAACGCCCGCCCCGTTTCCGGGGCGGGCGGATTATGACGTCGATTATGGTTATTTAGATCGGTGGGCTTTACCTGCCGAAAGGAAGGGCCAAACCAACCGAAAATGAATTGTTTCGATTGTCCGCGCGGGAAGCGCGGGCAATCATGCTTACGTTCCCGGAGAGCGCTACTTGGGATGTCAGTCCGCCCTCAAAAGTGTCGCCGACCCGACGGCGAAAACCGTCTGTGTAACGGACATAAGGTGTCATCGAAAGATGGCGTCCCACGGGCATCTCCACACCGGCCTCGGTGCGATAGTGCCATTCCCGTTGATTGGGGCCCGGGATGTAGGCTAGCGAACGACCGACCCCGCCGCGGATGTAAGGCTGGGCACCCTGGCGCTTGAAGATGTACGTGCCATGGGTGAACAGCTCGTGTGTCTGCATCTTACCGACGGCCGGACGAATCCGGGCGTACGCATAAGAATAATCCGCCGAGATATCGACGCTTTCGGTGACTGGATGATTGAGCGAAAGGCTGGTTCCCTTTCCGCCCCGATAAGCAGCGCTCTGGATATCGATGTAATCGAACGATGCGCCCAGGTAGGACGTACCCAGGAGGCCGGAAGGTCCGTACCGGTCAATCCTTGAGGCTGCATGAGCCGGGCCCGAAAGGCCGGCCAGGATGAGGGCACCGGTGATGAGGTGGTTGATTCGTTTCATACGCGATTTGCTTTTGTGTAGTTTGATTTGTAACCCTTGGTCGACCCGGCGATAAGCCGGACAAACCGGCGCAGAGATTACCCGATGCAATCCTTCCTGTATGCAGGGCGCGGTCGAAATCGCGTGTAGGTTCGCGCCCTACAAGGCGGCGCGAAGGAATGAATTGCCCACCGGCCAGATCCTTACTTCGCTGATTTGGTGCGCATGTTATCCGAGTACCTGCACCGGCTGAAGCAGGTCCCCTCAGCCTCCACGCCCGGCTCGCGAGCGAGCCGCCTCGTTTCCGGCCTCGTTTGCTGGGGACTGGTCCTGTTGGTGGCAACGATCGACTGGCTCGCCGGACCGCAGGCTTCTTTCTCCCTCTTCTATTTGATCGCCGTAGCGCTCGCGGTGATCTGGCTCAATGGTCTCGTCGGCGTGCTGGTGGCCTTTGGCAGTGCCGCGGTCCGCCTGGCCGGAGATTTTCTAACCTTGGGGGAAGTAGCTGAACCCGCCTGGATTTGGTGGAACACAAGCGTGGGTTTGCTGGTTCACCTCAGCGTGGTGTGGATTCTCAGTTCCCACTTGATGCTACATCGCCAGTTGGAGGAGCGGGTCAGCGAACGCACCCGGGCCTGGCGTGACGCCGTGGAGGCCCGCCAGCGGATTGAACGGGAATTGCGGGAGGCGGGCTCCCGGGAGCGGGCCGCAATGGGACGCGAACTCCACGACGAACTCTGCCAACATCTGGTCGGCTCGGCCCTGGCCACCAAAGTCCTGGGCGAACGCATCAAGGCGCTCGACCGGTCTGCGGCAAACGACGCTCTGAAGATTGTCGGACTGTTGGAAGAGGCGATCGCAAAAACCCGGGATATGGCCCGCGGGTTGATTCTCGCGGGAATCAAGCCGGCGGACCTGGGTCCAGAACTTGCGGAACTCGCCGCCCAGTACACCCGCAACGGCTCGGTCTGTCAGTTCAGACAGGATGCAACGCCGGTGATTCCGGATGAAGCAACCGCAGCCCAGCTTTTTCGCATCGCCCAGGAAGCAGTGCGCAACGCCTTCCGGCACGGCGATCCCAGCAGGGTAAATATCATTCTGGGCGAGGATGCCCGAGCCCTTAAGTTGATCGTGGAGGATGATGGCCGGGGCCTCCCCCCTCCTGAAGCGCGGGGCCCGGGAATGGGCCTGCGGATCATTGCCCATCGTGCGGCCGTGATCGGGGCCGAATTGGAAATCACCTCCGCAAAAGACGCCGGAACCCGGATCACTTGCACCGTGAAAGCCCAGAGACTTTCAACCCCTCCCCCTCCGCCATGAATCAAACCATCCGCATCTTCATCGTGGACGATCATCCCCTCGTGCGGGAATGGCTGGGGAATCTCCTACGTCTGCAAGACGATCTGATCATCACGGGCGAGGCCGGCGAATCAGCCGCCGCCCTGCAGGCGATGCAGGCGAATCCACCCAACGTCGCTGTGGTTGACCTGACGCTTCAGCGCGGTTCCGGCCTTCAGCTGATCAAAGACCTCGGTGATCACCTGCCCGAAACCCGGGTGGTGGTTCTATCCATGCATGAGGGCGTTCGCGATGTCGAGCGGGCCCTGCGGGCCGGCGCTCGTGGTTATGTTATGAAACGCGAGTCGACCGGTCAAATTGTCAGCGCCATCCGACAAGTCCATGCCGGCAAGATCTATGCCGATGCCTCATTACTGGCCAATCTCGCCGAGCGCATGGTCGGTCGTCCCCAGGCCAGGGAGGGGGCACAGTTGGACATCCTGAGCGATCGTGAACTGGACGTATTCCGACGATTGGGAGCGGGTCATCCCACCCGAAAGATCGCAGAGGACCTGCACGTCAGCCCCAAGACAGTCCAAACCTATTGTGCGCGGATCAAGGACAAGCTGGGCCTGGCAAGCCTGACCGAGCTGTTGCGCGCCGCGGTGCGGTGGTCCGACCACCCGCAGCTGTAACTGCGGGTAGAGCGGCATCTCCCGGCGCGCCCCGGCACCCCAGTCAAGGCAGTCCGTCCAGAGGACTTGGTTGAATCCGCTTATAATGCTACTGTTTCGGTCGCGGAAGTCCTGCCTTCATGATCAAGCGCGCCTCTTCTGATTCGCGAAACGCGTTTCGCCGCTCAAGCTCGCGCACGCACGCGTCAAAATCCGCGTAGTCCAAGCTGGCGGTGAATTCCTGCGCCTTGGCCATAACGCGGATAAACGGCTCGGTGAGTGCGTTGTTCGTGAGGCCCTTCAAAGCGAGGACATAGTCGTCGCGCAGGACGGTGGGGACGATGATGCGGCTGAGGCCGGCGTGGGTGAGTTCGGCGTTCAGGAAAATGCGGGCGACGCGTCCATTGCCATCCTTGAAGGGATGCACCTCGGCCACGAGGAACATGAAGTACAGGGCGCGGGCGAATCCTTCCCCAAGCGACCGGGAGAGGTCGAAGCCCTGCTTGAGCGTGCCCCGCACCAACTCGGGCGCGACGAAGTGCGTGGAACCGGCGCGGTTCGGCATTTCCTTGAATTGGCCGGGTCTTTCCTCCGGCCGGGCGGACATCAGCACCATGTGGCGGCGCAACAGGAGTGCGATGAGGTCATCGTAGGAATCCGGGACGCGACCAGCTTCGGCGTGGTCCTCGATCAGCTCGAAAGTACCGACAACGTCATGCGCATCCTTCGGGCGTGCTTCTGGAATCTTCTGCTGAAAGACGATTTCACGGGCTTCCTCGATCTCGAATTCGGTGCCCTCGATGTAATTGGAGAAATAGGCTTCAAAAAAGGCGCGGTGGCGCCAGCCATCGATGGACAACGCGGGTTCCGCCAGCCGGGGCAGCACCTCGGCGTTGAGCGCGCCGGCCAGCTTGGTGAAAAGCTCGATGCGGTCGGGATCATAGGGCGTTTGCACGGCGCGGGCGCGCGAGACGGAGGTGCCGAGCGACCTCGCATCACCCGTCCCGAGGATGGCGGAGAAGAGTTTGTTCAGCGCCGTGAATTCGACGGGCATGTCGAGAACCTTGGCCATGGCTCGGGCTTCCTCGCGGAGCCGGTTCAATTCGGCTTCGCCGTGCAGGCGGCAGATTTTTTCCAGGATCTCCTCAATCGCGATCTTGGGGAGGCATTTGCCTTTGGCCCCCCGGCTGGGCTGCATGTTCTCCAACAGCGCACGGGGGCGGGAGGAAAGCCGGAGTTTGCCAAGATGGGGGCGGTCGCTCTCCAGAGGCTTGGGACCGGCGAGGAAATGCACCGTGACGCCCGGCCATGATACTTTCTTGGTATAAAGATAAGTGAGATAGATGTCCGGGCCGGCGAGGCTACCACCTTCAAGAGCCGACCGGTGGCTGATCAGGGCGTCGGGATAGAGTTGGCCGAGAATGAGAGCGAGATTGCGGCGAACGATTTGCGCCGGCTCGTCTTTCAGATTGGAGGTGTAGACGCGGGGCCGTAGAACCCGAAGTCCACCTGCTTTGACGCGTCGGGAAATTCGACGAGACTCTTGGGCATCGGAAGAGGCAAAGACGATTTCGCTCATAGGACAGGCTGTTAAATATTTTCCACCAACGAAGGAGAAACCCTCGATAATGGTAAGTATTTTCCATCAAATGATGATTATAGTCAAATATTTTCCATTATAAGCACTTAGCGCTTATGAGCTCTCGGATTTACCTCGCTGGGTTCATCCATCTGGATTCGTAGCGATTCGTAGTTAAACGGATCGTTTATCGCTCAATGCAACCCGCCGTCCCTTCAATTCTGCTGGGCGGCGAGCGAGGCGAGGTAGTCGAGCAGGGACGCGAAATCGTGCAGGGTAAAGTTGGACATCAGCCCGGGGGGCATGAGCGAAATGGGCAGGCGCTCGCGCTGGGCAACCTCGGACAGTACGACCTCGTGTTCCTGTCCGGCAATGTCGCGGATTGAAACCGAATGCGGACTTTCACGGACGACAAAGCCCAACCGCGTTGAGCCATCCCGCATCGTGAACTGGTAGGTGACAAAACCCTGGGCGATCGTCCGGTGGGGATCGATGATCGATTCCGCCAGTTCCCGGCGCGGATAAAGGGAGGCGATGGTGCCAAGATAGGGACCCTTGATCGATTCCGACCGATCAACGGTATGGCAGGCCATGCAGCCGGCCTGGGCATAAACCTGTTCGCCCCGGGAGATGAGTCCGCGCTCATGCACGACCCGATCGAGAATCTCATCCTGATCGAGCGTCGCCAGCAGGGGCGTCTCGATGGCCATCCCGGCACGGATGGAATCGGCATCAATCCTGAGGGCGGCTATCGAGGAGGTGGCCGCTTCGACCACGGCAGGATCGGGATCATCCAATGCCAGCACGATGTCCTCAGCCCGTGAGGTCTCGCGACCGAGGGCACTGGCCTTGATGATCTGGACCCGGCGGGCCGGGTGGTTCCAGCCTTCGTCAAGGACGCGGTTGGCATAGTCTCGTGGTTCAATGGCACCAAACCGGCGGGCGCCGAGGTGCAGCAACGCCGCATCGGCCCAGGCCGAAGTTGCACCGTCGAGTTTGGCTGCTTCTGTGGCGAGGAAACGATAATGATCCTCGAGTGCAGTCGACAGGAAGAAAGCGTTGGCGGCCTTGTCCCTAACCCCGTCGCCGAGGCGACCGCGGTTGCTGAGGGTCGGCAGGGTGTGCAGGGCGATTTCGATGGTCTCGGCCGTGCCGGCCCGGATGAGAGCCTGCATCGCTGCAAGCTGGGTTGGACCGGGATCGGGAACACCCGGGCCTTTCTCAGTCGGACTCGCAGGCGGCACCCACGTCAGGGCACGCTGCAACAGTGGAATCGCCTCCGGCGGGACCGATACGGCCGTGGAAAGGTGTTGCGCCAGAGTCGGCAAAAGAGAGTCGTCGGTCTGGGCGAGTTGCATGAGCCGACCGATCGGATCGCCGGGGGTCAGTCGATGGAGGGTGAATATCTCGTTGAGTCGGGCGGCCCCGGCACCGCTGGCCTGGTCCATCTGTTCCTTGAGCACCTCATTGATGCGGGAGGAAGCCGCCCAAGCATCGGGTTGATAGTAAGGTCCACGGGTGTCGGGCCGGGTGCCCCAGCTGTCGCCGGTCCAGGTTCCCTCGATGTTGTGCAGCCGGGCCAAAACGCGGACGAGATCCTCGCGGCGTTCCGCATCCGGCTCGCGGTTGAGACGGGTGATCACCTGTTTGACCACGCTTTCGTTGTGGAGGGCCTGAATAACCTGGAGGGCACCGAGACGGCGCGCGGGGGTGGCGTTGACATCGTCAACAATGGCGAAAGCCGGGGCGGACGCCTGCAGGCTGACGAGAGCTTTCACGGCAACATGGGCAACTATCGGGTCGGAATCGCCGAGCAGGGCAGCCATGGCGGGGGCGTTGCCGGCATCGCCCAGCCGGCTGAGTGCGAACAGGGACTCCCGGCGGGTTCTGGCGTCACTGGAACGCAAGCCGGCAAGGAGAGGTTCGACGGGGACGCTGCCCAGTTGATCCTTGTGGTCAGCCAAGGCACGGATCGCCCAAGCCGCAATGGAGGGATCAGCGAACAGACCAGCGAGGAACGGATGGGAGGCTTCACCGAGGCCCTGCTTGAGCGTGAAAAGAGCGATGATCCTTGAGTTGAGCGGAGTGGCCGTGGACGAGGCCAGGGCCTCGAGTGCGGTCACCTCGGAAGTCAGTCCGCGGCGGAGCAAGGTGCGCTGCGCCTCCAGCCGGGTGCGGGTACTGGGTGACAGCAACAATTGCACAAGTCCGGCACCGGTTGCTTTGGCGAAGTCAGGCAGCGGTACGGGCTGATGGTCCTTCGGTGTAAACCGGGTGATGAAGCCGACGTCCGGTCCGCTGAAATTGTACCTGCCCTCGCGCCAGCTCGCGATGTAGAGACGGCTTTGAGCATCGACATCCAGGTCCGTGACCCGGGGAAGCTTGGCAAATTCCTCCTGGTTGGTGGTGAATGTCGCCCCTGAGGGAGTGAGTTCGTGGCGGTAAACAGCCTCGCGGCCCCAGTCCGCGGTGAAGGGAGCCCCGTTCCAACGGGCCGGTATGCCCGGCTCGTCGAGCCAGAGGGCTCCGCAGGCTGCACCGGTTCCGTAATCAGCCAGGGGGGCGATCGCCTCGTCAGGGAAATTGCGGTAGAGTGTGGGATAGCCGTGCTCGCCCAGTGCGGCGAAGTGGTGCAGGCGGGTATCCCAGCCGTCGCCGTCGTTGGTGTTGTCACGCGCAAAACCGTCGAGACGGGGACTGAGGGCGATCTCCAAGGTGTTGCGGGTGCCGCGAGCGTAAAGTTCAAGCCCGGTGCCATCAGGACGCACGCGCACGACACCGCCGGCACGAAGCTGCAGCTTCCGTCCGTCCGTTCCCTCGGCCTCCATGAAACCGAAATCACCTATGGCCAGGTAGAGCCAGCCATCGACGCCGAGGGTGACCCCGTTGGAGGTGTGATCGGCGGGACGATCGCGGAAGGAGAAGGCGATGTCCTTGACCAATATCTGCTGCTCATCGCTTTCGCCGTTGCCGTCATGATCAATGAAGACGCTGAGGTGGGGCGGATGCATCACGTAGAGGCGGTCGCCGTCCCAGACGAGGCCGCGGGGCGAATCCACGCGGGCAAACGTCTTCACTTCATCGGCCCGGCCGTCGCCGGTGGTGTCCCGCAACCGCATGATCCGTCCGCGGCCCAATTCCGTGCCGAGGGAGGAGTTGGCATCGCTGGCCACGTAGAGGGTGCCGTCGGGCGCGGCGGCGACGGATACGGGATAATTGACCTGATCCGAGGTGGCGAAAAGGGTCACATCGAACTCCGGGGGCGCCGTCACCGTGGCGAGCAGGGTCTCCTCGCTCGCAGGCTCCGGTGGAACCGGGGGGACTGGCTGAACCGGCTGGGCCGGAAGCAAACTGGTGGCGAGAAGGCTCAGGCCGGCCAGCCAGCGGAGTTCAGAGAGGGAAGAAAACAGTCGCGAACACAGGGACATGACAAAATCAGGATTTGGGCAGGGGAAACGTGCAAATAGGCAGTGAAAAAATGACACGAGTCAGGAATGGGAACAAGTCCCATACCTGAGCTCACTCAAGGGCGAGCTGCCGGCAGCCCTTGAGATCGAGTTTGCCGGTCCCGAGTACCGGGATGGCCGGCACACGCCGCACCACCCGGGGGATCCACAGGTTGGGCAGGCCTGCACCCGACAGTTTTTCCCGCACCCCTTCGGGCGTCAGTTCGAGCGTCGTCAGCAGCACCAGGGTCTCGCCCTTGCCGGCATCGGGCACGCCAACCACCACCACGGCGTAGCCCTCGGACTGGTCCAGATCGAGCACCTCGGCCAGGGTCTGCTCCACCGTCCCATGCGGCACCATTTCGCCGCCGATCTTTGAGAACCGGGAAAGCCGGCCTTCGATGTGCAGAAATCCATCGGCGTCAAAGCGCCCGAGATCACCCGTGACAAACCACCCGTCCCGGAAGGCGGCCCGGGTCTTCTCCTCGTCCTGCAGGTACCCGGGAAATACATTACTGCCCCGAAGAATGACGAGACCGGTCGCGGAAACCGGCAGCTCCTCCCATGTATCCGGATTCAGGATGCGCGTGGTCATGCCGGGCAGCATCCGCCCCACCGAACCGGTGAGCCGGCCGGTCTGGGTGTCGCCGGTCCCGGTGACCACGGGCGGATCGGGCTGATTGACGCTCGTCACCGGACTGGTCTCGGTGAGGCCGTAGCCCTGCATGATCTCAAGGTGGAATTTATCCCGAAATCCATTGTAGAGATCCATGGGCATTTTCTCCGCACCCGAGACCACAAGATCGAGGGAGCGAAGTTCGCCGGGCCCGGCCTTCTTGAGCAGCGGACGGAGGAAGGTCGGGGCGCCGATCATGACGGAGACCTTTTCCTCCCGGATGGCGTCGATGATCCGGCGCGTGTCGAGTGGGCTTGGCACGGAAACGACCCGGCAACCGCGGATCATCGGATACCAGAGGGTGACGGTGAAGCCGAAGCTGTGAAAGATCGGCAGGCAGGCCATCATCGTGGCGGTGTCGGGCAGAATGGAGAGCGAGGAGATCTGCCAGCAGTTCGCGAGGATGTTGCGGTGGGTGAGCACGACGCCCTTGGGTTCGCCGGCGCTGCCGCTGGTGAAGAGCAGGCCGGCTTCCTCGCGGTCACCGCGCTTGGGCAGGCCGAGCAGGCTGGCATACCACTGGTTGGGCACCAGCCAGGCGGCGAGCAACCAGGGCAGCATGGCCTTCTTTCCACCTAGGGCCGCCATCTCGCGGCGCAGGTCAAGCGTGCGCTCCGGCCAGGGAAAACCGGGGACTTTCTCGCGCATCACATCCGCCGAGATGACAGTGGAAACCTCGCCGAGGCGCAGGCTGGCCTGGATGGCGGCGCGGCCGGCGGTGAAACTGAGGTTCACGGGAATCTTGCCCGCGCAGATCACGGCGAGGTTGGCGATGGTGGAACCCGCACCGGGTGGCAGGACGATGCCCACGCGGCGTTCGGGTACGGTGCGCCGGAGGTGGCGGCTGAGCGCGGAAGCGGCGGCGAGGAT
>JBGTGS010000282.1:0-3603 GCA_041746615.1 Opitutaceae bacterium
TTCAGCCTGATGCAGGCCCATATCTCGGTCCGTCAGTCTCCTCGATGAGTAAAAGTGCACCAACTGGAAAGCCGGATGCGGGAAACCCGCCTGTCCGGTTTGGAGGGAGGGGCGGGTTACATCCCCGTCCCTACCCCTATCATTCAGCCGTGGACACTCAGGCGAGCCAGCCCCAAATCATTCCCGTGAGGCCGGCACCGGCGATCACCCAGGCGAGGTTGGCCTTGAAGCGGTGAAGGGCAATGAAAGCGGCCACGCCCACGGCGGCGGAAAAAACATCAAAGCCGCCGGAATCCGGCCAGAGCACATGCAGGCCGAACCAGAGCGCGAGGTTGAGGATCACGCCGACGACCGCGGCCGTTACGGCTCCGAGCGCGGCATTCAGCATCTTGTGTCCGCGTATCTGCTCGATGTGGGGCGCACCGAGGAAAATCCACAGAAAGCACGGCACAAAGGTCACCCAGGTGGTCAATGCGGCCCCGAGGGTCGCAGCGAGGAGGGGTGGCAGGTCACCGGGGTCGTTCCAGCCGCCCATGAACCCGACAAACTGCAGGACCATGATGAGGGGCCCCGGCTTCGTCTCCGCGAAGGCCAGCCCATCCAGCATCTCTGGAGCGGTCAGCCAGCCGTGGGTTTCGACCGCCTGCTGGGCCACATAGGGAAGCACCGCATAGGCCCCGCCGAAGGTGACCATGGCGGCCTTGCTGAAGAACAGCCCTTCCTTCACCAGCGTGCTGTCAGACCCCTGCCAAAGGCCGGCGGCGATCAGGGGCAGGAACCACAGCGTGAGGCACACGACCGTCACGCGAAGGGCCCGGGTCCAGGTGGGTTTGACGGCGGCGTTTTCCGCCGCGTCATCGATGGCCGCGACGTGGCCGGGGTCGGCCCCGGTGGCCGGTCCATGTCCGCCGGCGAAGATGAATTTCTCCGGCGGGATGCGCCCGCCTACAAAGCCCACGGCGGCCGCGCCGAATACGATCGCCGGGAACGGCACCTTCAGGAAAAAGATCAGAATGAAAGCGGCTGCAGCCAGGGCGATCATCATGCCGTTGCGCAGGGCCTTCCGTCCGAGCCGTATCACTGCGGCCACGACAATCGCCATGACTGCCGGCTTTAATCCGTAAAAAAACGCCGCGAGCCAGGGCACCTCGCCGTAGGCGACATAGAGGTAGCTCAGCCCCCAGAGAATGAAAGCCGATGGCAGCACAAACAGCACACCGGCCACGATGCCGCCCCAGGTGCGGTGCAGGAGCCAGCCGCAGTAGATGGTCAGCTGCTGTGCCTCGGGCCCGGGCAGGAGCATGCAGAAGTTGAGGGCATGGAGGAACCGTTCCTGGCCGATCCAGCGCTTCCGCTCGACCAGTTCGGTCTGCATGATCGCGATCTGGCCGGCCGGTCCTCCGAAGCTGATGAAACCGAGCTTCAGCCAGAAGCAGAGGGCTTCGCGAAAGGTGGGGTGAGGGGGGCTCATCCTTGCCGGAGCTTCAGCAGCCGCTCGCCGGCGGCGTGGAGGGTGGCGGGTTTTTTGGCGAAATTGAGTCTCACGTAGCGGTGCTCGGGTTGAGGGAAGAAGCTCGATCCGGGCACGGGTGCGACGCCGATTTCCCGGGTCATCCAATGGGCGAATTCCACGTCACTGGCATAGCCGAAGGAGGAGATATCCAACATCACAAAATACGCACCCTCCGGACGGGTGTATGGCAGGCCCGTGCGATCAAGGTAGCCGAGAAGAATATCGCGTTGCGTTTGATACTCGACGGCGAGGCTGTCGTAGTAGTCGGCAGGGAAGTCGAGGGCCGTGACGACGGCGTGCTGGAGCGGTGCAGCGGCGCCGACCGTGAGGAAGTCATGGACCTTGCGGGCCTGGTTGATGATGGCGGCGGGTGCCTGTACATACCCGAGGCGCCAGCCGGTGATGGCAAAGGTTTTGGAAAGGGATGAACAGGCGAGCGTGCGCGCGGCCATGCCGGGCAGGGTGGCGAAGTAGGTATGGCGGCGGCCGTCGAAGATGATGTGCTCGTAGACCTCATCGGTGATGACAAATGTGTCGAATTCCTCTGCCAGCGCGGCGATCTGCAGTAATTCGTCGCGGGTAAAGACGCGGCCGCAGGGATTGGAGGGGTTGCAGAGTATGAAGGCCTTGAGGCCACTCGCGAAAGTGGCGCGGAGTTCGGCGGGATCGAAGTGATAGTGGGGCGGATGCAGGTGCACATGCACGGCGGTGGCCCCGGTCAAGAGGGCGTCGGCATTGTAATTCTCGTAAAAAGGCGAAAAGAGGCCGACCCGGTCCCCCGGGTCGCAGACGGTCATCAGGGCGACCATCATGGCCTCGGTGGCACCGCAGGTGACGACCAGCTCGCGCTCGGGATCGACGGTTACTCCGGTGAACCGGAGTAGTTTGCGGGCGAGGGCGGTGCGCAGTTCTGGAGAGCCCCAGGTGATGGCGTATTGATGGCGTCCCGCGTCCATGGCGTCCTTGGCGGCCTGAATCAGCCCGGGTGGGGGATCCCTATCGGGGAAGCCTTGCGAAAGATTGATGGCGCCATGGCGTTGAGCCACGCGCGTCATTTCGCGTATGAGCGACTCGGTGAAGGTGGCGGTGCGGCGCGAGGTGGACGGCATGCGGTTGCGGGGTAAGTCCGGGCCAGCATGCCGGTTCCCGCTTCGGGCTGGCGAGCGGGAATGCATGTGCCGGGCACCTGGCCAGCCCCCGGGCCGGTGTCACGTATTACGTTACACTTGGGTCGGGGGCGGTGGGTAAAGGGCTGGTGCGCAAATTGCCGTTGACCGTGGAGGCTCGGATACCCTTATCTGACCACCTTTCGCCCATCGTCGGGTCATGGTTTCCATGGTCCGGGGATTCACTGGAGAGGTGGCAGAGTGGTCGAATGCGCTCGCTTGGAAAGCGTGTGTAGGGAAACCTACCGAGGGTTCGAATCCCTCCCTCTCCGCCATTTTTCGCCTGGCGAAAAATGTGACGCCGTGAAACGGCGGCAAGCAGAGGGAGGGGTTCGAGCCCGAGGAGAGGGTTTGACGGAGCGAAGCGGAGAAGGGGCGCGCGCAGCGCGAGTGCGAAGCACCGGGCCAAAGGCCCGCCAATCCCTCCCTCTCCGCCATTTTTGCTACGCAAAAATGGCGTCTTTTCGGGGGCTGCTGGGCATGCATTTACGAGGGAGATTACCTATTATCGGGTGGAAGAAAAGTTGAGTGGAGATTTATCCGGGGGTAGATCCCTCCCTCTTTGCCTGTTTTCTCCTCTCAAGAGGAGATTCGAAAAACGGGTTTGCCAGCTGAAGTGGCAAATCTGGCACGAATCCGGATTGTTCATCCCCAAGAAACCGTGAACGGGCGTTCATCGACGCCGCGAAGACGGAGGCCATGAACCAGACAGTGCGGCCCGTTGGTAACGCCGTTCGTCCGCAGTTGCAGGGGGATTCCTAGGCGGCGGGTGCTTCTTCGGCACCCGCCGTCTTTCTGTTTATCCTCATCGCGTCGGGGAAACGCGACGACCGGCCAACTACTGTGCTGGCAGTAAGGTCAGGAAACTTCAACTCCCCGGAACTTGCTTTTAGCCCTTCGGTCTCCGGGGGGGGGGGGGGGGGG
>JBGTGS010000283.1:0-9656 GCA_041746615.1 Opitutaceae bacterium
GAGACGGTCCGCAGCATCATTGAAGGAGCCCGCGAACTCGGCATCCGCTATCTGACGCTTTATGCCTTCTCCGCCGAGAACTGGAAGCGACCCGAGGATGAAGTCGGCGGCCTCATGGGGCTGCTCGAATATTTCCTGCGCAAGGAGACCGCCACCTTGGTGAAAAACCGGGTCCGACTCCTCACCATCGGTCGCACCCAGGAACTCCCACCGGTGGTGCGGACCGAGTTGGAGCGGGCCATTGCCGCCACCGCCGGCTTCACGGACCACACCCTGATCCTCGCCCTGAACTACGGGGCCCGCACCGAGATGGTCGATGCTGCGCGCGCCTACGCGGCCGCCGTCGCCGCAGGCAGGGAAAAGCTCAACGACGGCTCATGGGCGACTTTCAGCCGCTATCTCTACACCGCCGACCTGCCCGACCCCGATCTGGTCATTCGCACCTCCGGGGAAACCCGCGTGAGCAACTTCCTGCTCATGCAGGCCGCCTACGCCGAGTTCGTCTTCACTCCCGTCCTCTGGCCCGACTTCACCAAGGCCGATCTCGCCGCCGCCGTCGCCACCTTTGCCCAGCGGGAGCGCCGGTTCGGACTCACGGGTGAACAGCTGAAGAAAACGGCGACGACTCCCTGAGTCGTCACTGCCCACCCCGTCTTCCGTGCGCCAACGCATCTTCAGCACGTTCCTCCTCTGGACCCTGGTTCTTGTCTCCATCGGAGTCTTCAGGACCACCGGCGGCGTCTGGCTCCTCAGTCTCATCGCCGTGCTGACCCTTCGGGAATTCTACGCCCTCGTGCGCCGACTCGGGGTCGAGCCGTTCAATCGCGTGGGCATGCTCTTTGGCGGGTTGATCACCCTTGCCCCTCTCTATGCCGAACCCTACGGAATTGGTCCGGCGGAATTCCTCGCCGCCGCCGTGGTTGTCTTCTGTCTGCGCATCCTTCGCGAGCGCGGTGCCAATGCCCGGGTGGAGGCCCTGGCCTGGACGCTCTTCGGCCTGGTTTACATCCCCTTCATGCTGCACTTTCTGGTGCGCATCATTCTCATCAGCGAACCGGATGCCCATACCGGTCTGGTGTTTGCCATCTGGCTGATCGCCGTGTCGAAATTCTGTGATGTCGGCGCCCTCCTGACCGGACTCGCCTGCGGACGGCACCCGATGGCCCCGATCATCAGCCCCAAGAAAACCTGGGAGGGTGCCGTTGGCGGTGTGCTCACCTCCGCCCTCATCGGCGCCGCCATCGCCCACGTCTGCCGGGACTACCTGCCGGACACCTTCACCCCCTGGCTCGCCGCCATCGTCGCCCTCCCGGTCGCCTCCCTTGCCATCGTCTCAGACCTCGTGGAATCGGTCATCAAGCGCCGCGTGGACGCCAAGGATGCCGGCCGGACCATCCCGGGCATCGGAGGTGTCTTCGACCTATCCGACAGCCTCATCCTCACCGCCCCCCTCGGCTACATCGTGTTCACCCTGCTGTAGCTTCTTTCTCTTACCTCTTCCTCTTCAATCTTTCTCTCCTGGCGGCTCATCCACCATTCGGGGAGAAAGATTGAAGAGAAAGAAGATGAGGAAAGAGAAGGACCCTTCCTCGCCGCCAACTCATCCATGCCGTCACCCGTCACCACCTCCCCGCGCAAGAAGCGCGTCGTCCTCCTTGGTGCCACCGGGTCCATCGGCGAAAACGCCCTGCGGGTGATCGCCGCGCATCCCGACCGGCTGGAGCTCGTGGCCGTCGCCGCCCGCGCCAACCACACCCGGCTCGCGGAAATCGCCACGCAGTTCCCCACCGTGCGCCATGCCGCCCTGTTTGAGGAAAGCGCCACCCTCTCAGCCCGCACCGCCGGTGCCTTCCCCTCCGGCGTACAACTCCACAATGGCCTCGCCGGTCTGGTCGAACTCTCCCGCCTGCCCGAAGCCGACACCGTGCTCGTCGCCGTCGTGGGCACCACCGGCCTCGAACCCGCCCTCGCCGCCCTTGCCACCGGCAAGGACCTCGCCCTCGCCAGCAAGGAGATCCTCGTCCTCGCCGGCAAATTCGTGATGGCGGCAGCCCGCGCCGGCGGCGGACGCATCCTCCCGGTGGACAGCGAGCACAACGCCGTCTTCCAATGTCTCGAAGGTCATCCGACCGCCGCCGTGTCGCGCATCATCCTCACCGCCTCAGGCGGCGCCTTCCGCGACTGGCCGGTGGAAAAACTCGCGCATGTCACGCCCGCCGATGCCCTCAAGCACCCGAACTGGTCGATGGGCCCGAAGATCACCGTCGATTCCGCCACCCTCGCCAACAAGGGCCTCGAGCTCATCGAGGCCCAATGCCTCTTCGGCCTTCGCCCGGAACAATGCACCGCGGTCCTCCACCCCCAGAGCATCGTGCACTGCCTCGTGGAATTCACCGACGGCACCATGCTCGCACAGCTCTCGCCACCTTCGATGACCTTCCCCATCCAGCACGCCCTGCTCCACCCCGACCGTGCCCCCGGGGTCGACGCGCCTCTGGACCTCTCGCGCCTTTTCTCCCTCGATTTCCGACCGGTCGACGAGCAGCGCTTTCCCATGCTCGGCCTCGCCCGGCAGGTCATGGGCGCCGGCGGTACCGCCCCCGCCATTTTCAACGCCGCCAACGAGATCGCCGTCGCCGCCTTCCTTGACGGCCGGCTGCCTTTCCTCGCCATCCCACAGGTCGTCGAAGCCACCCTGCAGGCCGTTCCCGTCAGTGAACCCACCGAAATTGCGACCGTGCTTTCCACCGACGCCGAGTCCCGACGGGTGGCCGCTGAAAAGATCTGCAAATAGACCGGAGCCAGGCAGGAGCGGCTTTACGCCGCGATCACTTCCCCCTCGCCCTCGTCCCATCCCCTTGTCCCTCGCCGCCGGAGGCGGCGCATCGCGGCGTAAAGCCGCTCCTACGAACGTCCGGCCCAGAAGCCGCACCCACAATTTGATTCTGCGCTTTGCCCGGACTCAAAAACCTGTAGGTTGATCCCTCGCTTCCCATGGAACTCCTCAACGCCCTCTTTTCCAACGTCTGGTCGATTTTCCTGATCGTGCTGTTTTTCGGCGGATCGATCTTCGTGCATGAGCTCGGCCATTTTCTCGCCGCCCGCCGGCGCGGGGTCCGGGTCGAGCGCTTCTCCATCGGCTTCGGCCCGAGGATGTTCGGCTGGCGCGGCAAGGATGGGGTCGACTACCGCGTGTCCTGGCTGCCCCTTGGTGGCTACGTCTCCCTCCCCCAACTCGCCGACATGCCCGCGATCGAGGGGGAAAGCTCCACCGAGACCGCCGACCTGCCGCCCATCAGCTACTCCACCCGGATGATCGTCTTCGCCGCCGGTGCCACCTTCAACCTCATCTTCGCCTTCCTCCTCGCCTGCATCATCTGGGTCGCCGGCCAGCCCACCAGCAGCGACATGGCCACCACCCGGATCGGCTACGTGGTGCCGACCGTGGAACTGGCCGACGGCACCGAGGTCACCAGCCCGGCAGTCGAGGCCGGCCTGCGCATCGGTGACACCGTCAAGGCCATCGATGGCCGCCCCATCTCCGACTGGCAGGACCTTATGCAGGTGCTCGTCACCAGCGCCGACCGCGCGACCGATGGCCGGCGACGCAACACCTTCACCATCGAACGCGACGGAGCCCTCCAGGACATCACGCTCTATCCGCAACTGGCCGGAGATGAACAGATCCGCCGCGTCGGCATCGCCCCGGCCTATGAGCTCATCGTCCACGCCGTGGCGCCTGATTCCGACGGCGCTCGCATCGGCCTCCAGCCTCAGGACCGCATCCTCGCCCTCGACAACAATCCCATCCTTCACGTCCAGACCTACGTGAACCTCCTGACCGACCACAAGGACCGGGCCGTCACCGTCCAGGTGAGGCGCGGGGAGGCCATGATCAACCTTGCCCTCCCGCCCCGGCCGGACGCTCCCGAACCCGCCGAACTCGGCCTGACGCTCTCGACGGAAGCCCAGATGATTTATCCCAGTCCGTTCAAGCAATTCTCCTCCCATGTCTCCATGACCTTCCGCACGCTCGGAAGCCTGATCAACCCGCAGTCCGACATCGGTATTTCCAAACTGAGCGGTCCGGTGGGCATCATCCGCGTTTTCCACCTGGCCTCCCAGGCCGACATCCGGATCGTGCTGTGGTTCACCATTCTGGTGAACATCAACCTGGCGATATTCAACCTGCTGCCCATCCCGGTGCTGGACGGCGGCCACATGCTCTTCGCCACCATCGGCAAGCTCCGCGGCCGCGCCCTGCCGACGAATTTCATACTCACCACCCAGAGCCTCTTCATGGTGTTGCTGTTCTCGATGATCCTCTACGTGAGTTTCTTCGACATCCGCCGGATCGTTCGCGACAGCGCCCCCGCGCGCACCGAGCAGCCGGCGGAGACGAAGGAATCGCCTGTCGAGCCATAATCCCCTGCTGGACCTGAAGGGTCATTTGCTATTAGCCAGTGGTCATTCCGCGCCATTGTCGCGGGCCCACCCATGCCCCGTCGCGCCTTCGCCCTGATCTTTGCGCTCGTCTGGTTCATCAACGGCCTCGGCTGCAAGGTCCTTGCTCTGGCCCCCAGGCATCGTGCCATCGTCGGCCGCATCCTCGGCGAAAATCATGCGTCACTCCTCACTCAAGCCATCGGATTTTCGGAGGTGATCCTGGGGTTATGGATTCTCTCGCAGTGGAAGTGGCGGTGGTCCGCCACCGTGCAGATCATTTTGGTGGTCACCATGAACGTGATTGAGTTCCTTCTCGCACCCGACCTGCTCCTGTTCGGGCACTGGAACGCCCTCGTCGCCCTCGCCTATGTGACGCTTGTGGCCTACGCAGGTTTTTTCCATTCCCCGCCCTCGCGCCGTCCCGCATGACTTCGGTCTTCAAACGAAACCCGTTCCCTGTCGAGGCGTGGTTTGATTTTTCCATCACGCTCACCTTCGCGGTGCCGAGGAACGAACTCGCCGAACGCCTTCCCGCCTGCCTGGAAGCGGAGACGTTTGCCGATCGCTGGGCGTTCATCGCCGTCGCCCTCGTGCAAACCCGCCACCTGCGCCCCCGGGGCCTCCCCCGGTTTCTCGGAAAAGACTTTCTCCTGGCAGGTTATCGTCATTTTGTCGCCTATCGCTCCACCGATGGTCGTCGGTTGCGAGGCCTGCAGATCATCCGTTCGGAAACCGACCGGCAGTCGATGGCCTTTCTCGGCAATTTACTGACTCCGTACCATTACACGCTCACCCCGTTGAAAATGGAACTGCGAGATGGCATTCAATACACGACCGATTCCATCACCGGACTACACATCGCCACGTCAGCCGCAGAAGAGCTTTCACCCCTGCCCGCGGGCTCGCCTTTTCATTCCTGGAAAGAAGCCCGCCGCTTCTGCGGTCCCATGCCATTCACCTTCAGCCACGATGCAGCCCGGAAGCGTATGTTGATTATCGAGGGCGTGCGCGAACACTGGAAACCCGTCCCCGCATGCGTTCACCATTTCCACATACCCCACCTTGCCCGCCTGGGCTTCAGTGAAATCCGACTGGCCAGCGCATTCATGGTTCGCGACATCCCCTACCACTGGAGAAAAGGCCGTTTCGAGAAGACGGGAGTCTGATGAATCGCACCCCTTTCCAAGGTGTCGCCACCGTGGTCCGCTTCAACTGGCATTTCTATGCCCTCGCCCTGACGGGCGTCATGATCATTTTTTTAGCCGGATGCTTTGCACCGCCAGGGTTGGCATGGCTCTGCCAGCTTTTGGCCGCACTGGTGGTTCTCTCCATCATCATCTCCTTGGTGACAACCTGGCTGGCCTACGACGCCTCAGGTCTCTACCGGCTCGATTGGCTGGCCCCCTGGCTGCCACCACAAGGCACCGCAGCCAACATCCATGCCGGGTTTGATGAAACGTCCGGCCTACTGCGTGCCCGGTTTCCCGGCATCGACTGGCGGATCTACGATTTCTATGATTCCCGTAACCACACCGAAATCTCCATTCGCCGCGCCCGCAACGCGCATCCGCCCGCACCGGGAACACTGGCAATTTCCACCAGCGCCCTGCCTTTGGCCGACACCTCCCTTGACCGGGTTGTACTGCTGCTTTCCGCACACGAAATACGCGACTCCACGGAACGGATCATATTTTTCCGCGAACTGAAACGGGTCCTCGCCACCGACGGTTTGATCATCGTGGCCGAGCACCTGCGCGACGCGCAAAACATCGCCGCCTATGGTTGGGGTGCATGGCATTTTCACCGCCCATGCGCATGGAGGGCCGCCTTTGCCGCCACCGGCTTCACCGTGATTTCCACCTTCAAACCGGCTCCACTCATCTCCACGTTTGTCCTGCGAAAGCATGGAAGCACTGATTAAGATTTCCGGGGGTATACTGGTCGCCCTCGCTCTGCTGCACGCCGTTTTCCACCATTATTTCAAGTGGCGGGAGGAACTTCGCCCGATCACCTTGCTCACCCGCCAGATCCACTACATCCACACGTTCTTTATCGCCCTGACCGTCCTGCTGATGGGTATCTTGTGTCTGGGCAGTGCCCCGGAACTCCTGCACACTCCGCTCGGTCGCAAGGTTTGCCTTGGCTTGTTCATCTTTTGGTTGTGCCGGCTGCTTTGCCAGATTTTCGGCTATTCACCCGCCCTCTGGAGAGGGAAACCGTTCGAGACCTCAATCCACGTCCTTTTTTCCATTTTATGGACGTTTCTGGCCGTGGTCTTTGGCATGGCCGCCCTGGGCAATTAAACAATTCTGGGCTACCATCCCGCCCCGCCGGGTTTGACATTGGTCGCGGGTCATTGGTCATTGGTCATCACCCAAATGTCCTACTGCGCCTCCCGCTTCCACACCGTCCGACGACCCACCCTTGAGGTGAGGGTCGGTGAGGTTGGTGTCGGCGGAGCGAATCCGCTTCGTATCCAGTCCATGACGACAAGCGACACCCAGGATGTCGCCGCCACCGTCAGGCAGTCCGTCGCCCTCGCCGAGGTCGGCTGCGAGATCATCCGCGTCACCGCACCCAACGTGCAGGCCGCGCGCTGCCTGCGGGAAATCCGCGCCCAGTTCGACGCCGCGGGCTTCGGCCACATTCCCCTCGTCGCCGACATCCATTTCCTGCCCTCCGCCGCCATGGAGGCGGTCGAGCATGTCGAGAAGGTCCGGGTCAACCCGGGCAACTACGCCGACAAGAAGAAATTTACCGTCCGCGAGTACACCGACGCCGACTACGACCGCGAACTGCAACGCCTGCACGACGCGTTCTCCCCGCTGGTGAAGCGGGCCAAGGCGCTCGGCCGCGCCCTGCGCATCGGCACCAACCACGGCTCCCTCAGCGACCGCATTATGAACCGCTACGGCGACACTCCCCTCGGCATGGTCGAGAGCGCCCTCGAATTCCTGCGCATCGCGGGAAGCCACGGCTTCGACCAGATGATTCTGTCGATGAAGTCCTCCAACCCCAAGGTCATGATCCAGGCCTATCGCCTGCTGGTTGAACGCATGGACCACGAGTCCATGCGCTATCCCCTGCACCTCGGCGTGACCGAGGCCGGCGACGGCGAGGACGGCCGCATCAAGAGCGCCATCGGCATTGGCAGCCTCCTCCTCGACGGACTCGGCGACACCCTCCGCGTCTCCCTCACCGAGGACAGTGTCTACGAAATCCCTGTCGCCCAAGCGCTTGCCCACAAGGCCATGGCCTTGTGGGAAACGCCAAACGCCATCCCGCGCATGCGGGACCAAACGCCAAAGGAAATCAAGCCGGCCCCGGCCGACTCGGTCGATCCCTATCATTTCACGCGGCGGGAGACATCGGCAGTCACCCTCGCGCCGGATTGCGTGGTCGGACCTGAGCAACCGCCCCGCGTCATCGTGCGGGCGGCCTCCGTCGCAGATCTAGCCGCGACCGCCGCTGCCCTCGCCTCTGCCCGCCTCGCGGACACACCCGCCGAAGGCCTGCTCGTACCGGTCAACACACCAGACGATCTCGCGGCCCTCAGCCGGGTGGGCGAACTCCCGGTGCGCTTCCTCGCCCTTGAACTCGCTCCCCACCTCACCGTGGAGGACCTGAAGCCCCTGCTCTCGGTATCAGGAAAACCCTTACTCATCGTCCGCACCTTCGAATCGGACGAAGGGGCACTCCTCTCCACCTTCGCCGCCGCAACCCGCACCCACGGCCACACGCTCGCCGTGGCCACCCACGCCGAAGCACTCCCCGGACTCACCCCCGCACTGCAAGCTCTTGGTGACACCCCGTTGATCATCACCCTGGCCGATACCTCCAGTCTCCCGACTCCGGCCTCCAGCCTCCGACCACCCCACCCCGTCGGTCGTTACCGCGCCCTCATCGAGAGTCTGCACCAGGCCGGCATCCGCGCTCCGCTCTGGATCCGCAACACCACGGGCAGCACCATCCGCTCTCAACCCGATTTTCTCTCGAAACTGCTGGAGGTCTCCATCCTGACCGGTGCCCTCCTCTGCGACGGGCTCGGCGATCTTGTGAGCGTCGAGACAGAGGCCGATGCCACCCGGGCCACCCGGCTGGCGTACAACGTCCTCCAGGGCGCAGGCTCCCGCATCTCCAAGACGGAATTCGTCGCCTGCCCCTCCTGCGGACGCACCCTCTTCGACCTACAGTCGACCACCCGGCGCATCCGCGAAAAAACCGGGCATCTCAAGGGCGTGAAGCTCGCCATCATGGGCTGCATCGTGAACGGCCCGGGCGAGATGGCCGACGCCGATTTTGGCTACGTCGGCGGTGCCCCGGGCAAGATCAACCTCTATGTCGGCAAAACCTGCGTGCAGTACAACCTGCCCCAGGCCGAGGCCGACGAGCGCCTGATTGCCCTCATCAAGGAGCATGGCAAGTGGATTGAACCTGATCCGGTTACCGCTTCGTAACCATGGTCACACTACCGTAACTGGACCGTAACCAACTCGCCCCCCTCTCAAAAAGCCGCTTTCGTAGTTACGTAAGTGCTACAGTTTTTCCCGGAAATTCAAGCCGCCCCCGGCCCTGGAAATGGCAACCAAAAAATCGGTGGAAGTTATGCCCAGCATCCATGTGAATAAGTTGTTGGAAAGTTGCTCTTGAGTCCCCATTTTGGTTCCACGTTACTGCCATCTCTTCCCGCCGTGTCTGCCTGATGCGGTTGTTCTTTCTCCCACACCTCCGGCCATCCCTGCCTGCCTCCCGCCGAATTACTGATTAATTCGCTGTTTATCATTATTTTAAAGAAATCCGTGTTCATGCCTCCACCCAACGGTGACCTCCACCCATTTTTTTCGCGGACCGAGTGCCTGTCAGATGACCCGAGACCGTGCTTGAAAGTCAGCCGCCAGGGCGTTTGTGAATAAACCCGCGTTTCCCCCACTCCGTCCATGCCTTCCCTGTCGCCGCCATCCTCCCTGTGGGAAACCGTAAAACGTGATTTCCAGGGGCTTTTCCCCGAGGACGTTTACCAACTTTGGTTCGAACCCATCGTCTGCCTTGAATCGACCGAGGACGCCCTCACCTTGGGGGTCCCCAATGATTTCGCGGCCTTCTGGATCAACGACAACTACCTCGACCTGATCGGCCAGCGTCTGCGGCTCACCGCCGGGCGGCCCATTGCGGTCAACCTCCGCAAGAGCAGTCCCTCCGACCAGGCCTCC
>JBGTGS010000284.1:0-6918 GCA_041746615.1 Opitutaceae bacterium
TGCGGGTGGTCATGATTTCGAGACGGGCGGGGTTCTCCCGCAGGCGCGGTGGCACGAGCTCGGGATGGGAGGGCGGCTCGGCCGCGGCCATCCGAGCGGCGACGTCCGCATGATATTCGCGCGTGGCCACGAGATCGGGGCGACCGGCGACCGCGAGATAAAGTTCGCGCAGACGCGCCAACCGGGCGCGGGAATAGGCGATGATGCGCCAGGTGTGGTCGCGACGAACAACCCGCCCCAACATCAGGGGCCCGTGACTGGCCGCGGGTGCAGCGGGCTGCCGGGTCTCGTCCGGTTCGCACCACTCCCACGCCGCCGAAAAACCGCCGGGAACGTCCTCGTTGGGGTCGGGCTCTATCGCGCCGACGGCGGGTGAGCTTTCGAGATGACCGATCACCTTGGCCGACTCGGAGGGGGAGAGGACAAACTCGGCCCATCCCTGCACAACATCCAGGCCGGCGAACATGTCGTAACGACGGGCCAGACACACGGCGTCGATGCGGGCGAGCACGGACAGGAAATTCCGGGCCAGCCACTCGCGGCGCACGACCAGCGGGGCCTCGGGGCCGGGCCCCCCGGCATGGCGCATGATCTCCGCCAGACCCTCGGCTGGCTCCAGATCCAGGCCGGCCCAATCCGGCCAGGGCTTGCCACCTCCGTAGGGTCGCCAATGGTGCGGAAGGGGATAAATCCAGATCAACATTGGACGAAAGCGCACGGCGCGAGCCCAGGTGGCGCGGTCCAACAGCAGGAATTCGCCGGCCTCGGGTTCCAACAGGTCGATGGCGCGGATGAGACCGTCGGGGCGGATCTCCCGAGGTTCAACCAAGGCGACGCGGATGCGGTTTTTGGCCGCGATGAGATTGCGCTCGTCGTTGGTCAGGCGGATGGCGGGATTGGCCAGCAGACGTTCGCCGACGGTCCGGCCGCTCGCGTCGCACTCGACGTGCAAGGCGGGCAAAATGGCGGCGTTGATCCGGGTATAGTCGTCGGCCGTGTCGCGCAAAACCGGGTCTTGCGGGCCGGAGAGCAAGCGCTCAGTTCGTTCCGGCCCGAAGGTGTCAACGAGGACGCGCATGCAAAGTTTGTCCACTTTGGTCTCAACCTCCAGAAACGCGTCATAGGTCGCGGGAGAGAAAGGATTGAACGGGCAGTGAACCGGGCAGGCGATGGTGGCATGACGTCCGGCACCGCACTCGGCGGAGGAGATGACGCGTCCGAGGGCGGGGCAGTCGCGGGCTTTGGATTTTTTACCCATAGCAGTAGGACAAAGCGCGCCGCAAGAGGCCGTGGAGGGCGAGCCAAAACCTAGGGCGTGTCTGGGGGTATCTGTAGTTGCGAAGTCCCGGAGACCGACACTTGCCGTGACGCCGTGGTGAGGCCATGGATATGGCATGCAGTTTGGCCGCTCCAGTCACCGGCGGGGTCGTCGCGGGCCCGAAATCGAGTTAAGCGGGCCGGTGGATTTGACGAGCGCGGAGGAACGGGCGCTTTTTGCCGTCTTTGATGCCGCAGTTTACGTGGCGGGACGTACCTCGGTCATGATGGCGCTACGCGGCAGCATGGCGGAAAAAGTGCGGCGACTGGGCGTGGTGGGTGAGCCCGGCCATGGGTTTTACGCGAAACGCCCCGAGGCAGAGGTTATGGCCAAGATCGACACGTGTTTTCACCGGGGCTGGCTGCGGTTTGAGCGCACGCGGGAGGGCTTGCCCTTGCTGGCCTATACGCCTGAGGGTCTGGCGAAGGGTATGCGTTTTCGGGCGGAGGAGTGGCTGGAGGAGTTGCGCGGGCAGGTCGGCGCGGTGGCGGCGGGGCAGGCGCTGAAATTGTCGTTTTTGATGACGGAAGGACAACAGCGGAACCACGACACCGTGTTTCTGATGATCGAGCTGATGGCGAGGGAGGCGGACGCGGGGTGGTTGCCGGTGTTGCGGGCGTGGAGCGCGGTGGAGACGAAGCGGGTGCGGGCGCAGCTCCGGGAGGTGATCGAGCAGTTGGAAGGTGGGGGCTGACCGAATTTCAACCGGGCTGGCGTTTGGTTTTCTCTTGCCGGAGGCGGCGCAGATTTCCGCGGTTTCCGCAGCCGCAGCGGCGTGTAATCCGCGTACGCCGCGGTAGCGTGGTAGCGCGAATGTAGGCAGTGGGTCGGTTTGCCGAAATGTAAGTTGCATTCACCGGCCTCAGGCGGGCTGGTCTCGCAACGTGGCGTGCAAGCCCGCCACCTACATCAAAGAAGCAAGACTGACCGACCACCGACTTGTCACTAATCGGCGGCGCTCTCGGAGAGAGCGCCCTACCTTCCGGACCTTCACTTAGACCCGAGGCGTTACTTTTCCCCGGATCTCGTTACTATCATTAACGATGTCCACCCGCGCGCCCACTTCCCGTCCCCACATCGTGGTCCTCGGCGCCGGGTTTGCCGGGCTGAACTTCTGCCGACGTCTGCCCGACCACCTCGCACGGATCACGCTGGTGGACCGGCAGAATCACCACCTTTTCCAACCGTTGCTCTACCAGGTGGCCGCCGCCGGTCTGGCCGTGCCCGACATCGCCCAGCCCATCCGCGCCATCCTGCGCGAAAAGCCCGACCTGACCGTCCTCATGGCCACGGTTCGCCACATCGACCTGGCCGGCCGGCGCGTGAAACTCGATCGCGACGAGATCACCTACGACTACCTCGTGATCGCCCTCGGCGGACGCACCAGTTACTTCGGCAACCCCGAATGGGAGGCCTTTGCCCCCGGCCTCAAATCAATCGACGACGCCGTGCGCATCCGTCGCGACATCCTGCTCGCCTACGAACGGGCCGAGACCGAGCCCAATGAGGATCGCCGGCGGGCCTTGATGACGACCGTGATCGTCGGCGGCGGACCGACCGGCGTGGAGCTTGCCGGCACTTTTGCCGAACTGGCCCGCAATGTCATTGACCGGGACTTCGACAACATTGATCCGACGAAGGCGAGGGTGATACTCTTTGAAAGCGGCGAACGCGTGCTGAAGACGTTCACCCCGGACCTCTCCGCCCACGCCCGCCGACAACTCGAACGCCTGGGCGTCGAGGTCCGCACCAGCGAACGCGTGCAGGACATCCGGCCTCACGAGGTCATCCTCAAAAATGAAACCATTTACGCCGGAAACATCATCTGGGCCGCCGGGGTTTCCGCCTCGCCCGTCACCGCCGGGCTTGGCGTCCCCCTGGACCGGGTCGGGCGCATTCAGGTGCAACCCGACCTCAGCCTTCCCGGCCATCCGGAAGTCTTCGCGGCCGGCGACATTGCCACCCTGGTGGATCGCAATGGGGTCATCGTCCCCGGTGTCGCCCAGGCCGGCGTGCAAATGGGCGTCCACATTGCAAAGCTCATCACCGCCGCCCAACGCACTGCTCCGGGCTCAGCCCCGGACCGTCCGGCCTTCGCCTACCGCGACAAGGGCAGCATGGCGACGATTGGCCGGTCCCAGGCCGTGGCCCAGATTGGCCGGCTGCATTTCAGCGGCTGGCCCGCCTGGATCGCCTGGCTGGTCGTCCACCTGCTGTTTTTGATCGGACTGCGCAACAAGGTCTCGGTCCTGCTGTCATGGACGTATTCTTATTTCACCTACAAGCGCGGCGCCCGCATCATCACCCACATCGACGGCTCCACCCTCGATCCCGGCGAAGACCGTCCGCCACCCGGCTAACCCTACGTCACGCCGGCCCCAGGGCATCACGATATCGCAGATACCGCGTATAGAGGCCGGGATATGATAAGAAAACAGCCATTTTGTTTATATGTTCAATGAACGTGATAAGAAAAAGCGGTTTCCTTGTCATAAGACCTCCCCCTTACTTCCCCTCCACTCAGTGGTTTTGGAAACCCCGAAGGTATTGCGCCAGCTGACCCGGCCCACCGGCAACTCGCCGACCTGGACTCCGCAGGCGCTTTTCCAGGTTGCTGCCTCGCCTGCCATCCGCTGTAATGTTTAAAGCATGGTCCAGAATCCAGACGTCCGCTGGCGACAGCGCTTCCAGAGCTTTGGAAAAGCCTTCGCCCAATTATCTGCAGCCGCAGATTTGGCCCATCAAAGGAAGCTTACTGACCTTGAGCAGCAGGGCCTTATCCAAGCATTCGAGTTTACCCATGAACTGGCATGGAAAACCCTCAAAGACTTCCTGGAATCACGAGGCGCCTCCGAACTATACGGATCCAAGGACGCCACCCGTGAGGCCTTCGCCCAGGGCCTGATAGCCAACGGGGACGAATGGATGGCGATGATCGCAGCGCGTAATCGCAGCAGCCACACCTACAACGAAAAGACAGCCCAAGATATCACAAAGGCCATTCTTTCCGGCTTCGTAAGGGAATTCTCCGCCTTCCTCGCCAAATTCATCGAACTGGATAAGCAAGAGCCATGAACCCAACTCATGGCCTGCCCAAAGCCACCGTACAGCAGATCACCGGCGTACTGGCACGCTTTCCAGAGGTGGACCAAGCGGTGCTCTTCGGCTCCCGTGCCAAGGCCACGCACAGGCCCGGCTCCGACATTGATCTCGCGCTCGTGGGTGATGCGCTCAACTGGCGCACAGTCGGCCGCATTTACGACGCCTTGGACGATCTGCTGCTTCCCCATCGTTTCAGCCTCATCCATCTTGATGCCAAGACCGACCCGGCGGTCACGGCTCACATCGCCCGGGTCGGGATTGCCCTGTTTCAAAGAGAACCGGTCCTTGCCTGAATCATTTTACGATGAGCTACGAACCACCGTTCTCCATCACTCCGAAGTTGTCTTGGCAAGGGGAGGGGGGGCAATTCTGAACATTTGCGCTCGTTAACCCGGCTTTATTTCGCCGGTTGGATCCCGCCCACTTCTATTCCAGCGGGATGCGCGCCTTGTTTTCCCCGAGCCAGGATTCGAAGGTCTGCAGCTGCGGGTTGATCGAACGGGAGAACTCGACACTGCGCGCCGCGCAGAAGTCCTCGTTGAAGTCGTGCTTGAACTGGAACATGTTGCCGAGGTCGTCCGCCCCGGGGAATCCAAAGCCGCGATACACGGCCGGCGGCACCGCGTTGTAGGCGACCTCCACGCCGAGCACCTTCGAAAGGGTCGCTGCCATCTGCGCCCCCGTCGGATGGTCGCCGGCGATCCCGACCGTCTTCCCGATCAGGTCCGGGCGCTTGAAAATGCCGTACGCACAGCGGCCAATGTCCTCGGCGGCAATCCCCGGCAGCTTCTTGTCACCCATCGGCAGGGTGATGCCCAGACGACCGTCCGGGCCCTTCTTCGGACCCATCCCGAAATGGATGAAGTTGTCCCAGTAAAACGAGGTGTGGAGGAGCGTCACCGGCACGCCCGCCCCGGTGAAGAGGGCGTTGGCCTCCCCCTTGGAATCAAAGTGCGGCACCTTGTACTTGCCCATGAGCGTGGGCATGCGGTCGTCGGAAAGCGGCACCCACTTGCGGGTGTCCTCCAGCGTGGACCAGATGACATGCTTCAGGCCGGCCTTCTTCGCCGCCGTCGCCATGGCCCGCGCCTCGGCCTGCTCCTTCTCGGGCGAAAAGTGCGCCCAGAAGAAGGTGACGCAAAAGGCGCCATGGGCCCCGGCAAAGGCCCGCTCAAGACTCGCGGCATCATCCACATCTCCCGCCACCACCTCCGCGCCGAGCGCGGCAAGCGCCTTGGCCTTGTCCGAGTTGACGTCGCGGGTGACGGCCCGGGCGGTGAAGCCGCCGGCCGGATCAGCCATGATGGCGCGGACCAGGCCGCCACCTTGGGCACCCGTGGCGCCGATAACCGTGATGATTTTCTTGTCTGGATTTGTGCTCATTGCCGCGGAATGAAGTGGTGATCAGGGAGGGGTGGAACGTTGTCGGTACACTGCCGGATCTTCCCGCAATGACAAGCGGAGACCCCCGGTTGCCAGCGCCGGGAATCATCGTAACCTTATCCCCCACCCACCATCGCCAAACACGGGGGTCTCGCGGTCAGCCTGCCGTCGCCCATCCCCCACAAAGCCGCGGCCGGGCATTGCACTTCGCCCGTGGGCATGCAAATTTGTCCCACCATCGCGCTGCGGCGGGCCTCGGCTTTGACCGCACTCCGGATCCACTTTCATTTGCCCATGCTTCGACTTCGCCCGTACGTCATCGCCGGTCTCCTGCTCACCTTCGTGACCCCAATCCTCGCCGCGCGTTCGGCGATCTCCGGTCCACGGTCCGGACAATGGGCCCATGAGGCTAGTTCCCTCAGCCCGGATCCGTTGGTCACCTGGGGCCGGCTCGACAACGGCATGCGCTATGCCCTGCGTCCGCATCAGGGGGTGCCCGGACGGGTGGCCCTGCGGCTGGTCGTGCTTGCCGGCTCGATGGATGAGCGTCCGCAGGAGGCCGGGCTCGCCCACTTTATGGAACACATGGCCTTCCGCGGCACCCGGGGATTCCGGGCCGCCGAAATGGTCGCCCTTTTCCAGCGACTCGGCGTCGAATACGGCAGCGACGTCAACGCGGTCACCGCCCACGATTACACCTCCTACATGCTGGACTACCGCGAAAACTCGGCGGAGCTCCTGCGCGAGGGGCTGAAGTTTTTCCGCGGCATTGCCGATGGCCCCACCTTTGATCCCACGGCGATCGATCAGGAGCGACGGGTCATCATGGCGGAGATGCGCAGCCGAGGCGGGCTGGCGGAACAACAGTTCTTTGATTCCTTCCCCATCGTTTTCCGGGGATTGTCTTTCGCGCGGCACGTCCCGATCGGCACGGAGCAGACCATCAATTCCTTCAATCGTAATCACTTCGTCCAATTCCATCAACGCCAGTACCGGCCGGACCTCATGGTCCTGGTCGCCGCGGGGGACTTTGACCCGGAGGCGATGGCCACCCTCGTGCGCGAGGGTTTCGGCGATCTGCCCCGGGCGGCTGGCTCCCCCCCGCGACGCGATGA